>NZ_JBHWGA010000004.1:497-7079 GCF_042733315.1 Streptomyces sp. NPDC059718 | reverse complement strand
GCCCGCGGTGTCCCGGGCGATCAGGTCGGCCTTGCCGTCGCCGGTGATGTCCCCCACGCCCACCAGGGCGTTGTACGAGGCACCCCAGTTCGAGGCGAGCTTCACCCGCGGCTTGAGGTGACCCTTGCCGTCACCGTCGTAACGCCACAGCACGTTCGCCTTGTCCTGGACCAGCAGGTCACCGAACCCGTCACCGTTCAGGTCCCCCGCACCCACGATCTTCTTGTAACCCGTCCAGTGCGAGGCCAGCTTCACCCGCGCCGCCAGCTTCCCGTCACTGGTCGCCTTGTACAGCCACACATCCGACGTCGACGCCTGCCGCGCGATCAGGTCCGCACGACCGTCACCACTCAGATCACCCGCCGACGTCAGCACGTTGTAACCGTTCCACCCCGTGCCGAAGCGGGTCGGCGTGGAGACCCCCAGCTTGCTCTTGCCGCACGTCCCGAGGTGGCGTTCGAGGGCGCCGGAGGAACGCCGGACCAGCAGGTCGTTGCAGTTGTCCAGGTTGAGGTCACCGACGGGGACCACCACGGTCTTGGGATCCCACACCGCCCCGCCGAGGGCGGCGGACGGCGTCAGCTTGCCGGTACCCGTCGCGGTACGCACGTTGAGCGCGCCCTTGGAGCCGACGGCGAAGAGCTCTCCGAAGCCGTCCTGGCCGTCGAAGTCCCGCCACACCTCCTCGCCATCGGTGATCCGGTGCTCCGCGGTGACGGTGAGCGGCGCCCCGGCACCGTCCGCGGGCTTGACGACGAGTGTGCCGGCGTAGGTGCCGTTCGGCAGGAGGTCGTGAACGGTGCTGCTGTCCCAGTCGAGGTCCACCAGCCCGCGGGTCTCCTCGCCCGCGGCGCCACCGCCGAATTCACCATTCGCCTTGTTCCTGATGCTGAAGATCCAGGAAGCGGCCGGCTTGGAGAGGATGAAACGCACGCGCGGCGCCGTCGGCCGGTTGTCCACGTCCACGGTGGACAGCGGCTGCACGGGCACTCCCGATGCCAGGACGTGGACCTGCTCGTCGCCGTCCACATAGGCGATCCGATCGGTGAACTTGTCCACGTCCCACCGGACATGACGTGCATCGGCGCCGGTGTCCGGCAGGTCGCCGACCACCCGGCTCTGTGCGCTTCCCGTGTGGACGTCGGTCAGCGCCAGCTTCCCCGCCGCCTTGTCATGGGTGACCACGAAACCGTCGCCCAGCAGCGCCTGGTCCCCGGGCACCGGCACGCTCTTCTTCGCCGTACGGTCGTAGACCCCGGCCTTGCCGCCCGCGCCGCAGGACCAGTAGATCCAGCGGCCCAGTGCCTGCAGCTCCCTGGGGACGCAGCCGGAGCCGATGCTCACCGTGCCGGTAGCCTTCCGGGTGGCCAGGTCCGTGGTGGTGAGGGTGCCCGCGGCGGAGCCGGGCGTCCACAGCACGCCCGCCCACACGGCCGCGACGGTAGCGGGGCGCTCCAACGGGTCCTTGCCGTTGGAGTCCAGCCGGTAGACGTACTGCGCGTTCTTGGCGGCCACGGTGTAGACGACGTATCTGCCGTTGGCGTCGGTGATCTCGCCATCCGGCGGCACTTCGAAGGAGTCGACGTTGCGCTCGTCGCCCCAGGTCGTGAGTATCGCTTTGTTCGAGTAGTACCCCCAGAAGCCGATGTACCGCCCGTCACCGAGGGCGTGGAGCGGGCTGTCGCTTGCAATGTAGTCGGGGGGGCTGATCAAGGACCGGTCGCCGTACGTCACCGCGCCGTCGGTGCTCAGGGTGCGCTGGTGGTAGCCCTGGTAGCGCAGCGACCGGTCCGTGACCACCAGCCGCCCTTGCCCGAGCGCCAGGGCCTGCACCGGCGCGGGCAGGTACGGCAGGTCGTAGAGGGTGGAGACGACGAGGTTGCCGTCCGCACCCTGGGTGACGTGCTTGACGCCCCAGTCGTCGGCGTTCTCACCGGCCACCGCGGCGACCGATCCGTCGGTCCCCGACGCGATGTTGCCGCGGTCGCTCCTGGTGAAGAGCGTGATCGGCGTTCCACCGTGCAGCGGGACGGCCATGATGTCCTGCCGGGACTCGTCCTGCCGGGGCACTCCCAGGTGGTACACCAGCCAGTCCCCGACGATGGCCACGTTGTAGTCGTAGGCGCGCGGAGCCGACTCCGGGATGGGCACCACCTCGGGCTCCGCACCGAACTCGGAACGCGGCACATAGTGCACCGGCCCCCCGACTCCGGTGCTGCCTCCGTAGAACCAGACGAAGTACTGCGGCGTCAGGAAGCCGCTGGGGTAGTCCTCGACCCCGATCGTCACGGGGGCGCTCTGCGAGGAGACCGCTCCGGTGGCGGGGTCGACCATCGACCAGCGGACCTGCCCGTCCGCCCTGGTCTGGAAGACGATCGAGGTCGCGTCCCCTGCCTCGGGCTCGACGCCCCGCTGGGGCAGCCCGGTCACGACCCGGTCCAGCGTGGAACCGCCCTCTCCCGGGCTCAGCAGGTGGTAGACGGTCGAGGAGGTGCCGCCCGGCCCGGCCACCGTCTCGGCGGCCACGACGACCGAGCCGTAGATGTCGCGGAACTCCACGCCGTCGGGGAGCTTCAGCGTGCGGGAGGTACCGGACACCATGTCGATCAACTCGACTTGCCGCAGGGCAAAACTGAGGTACCCGAGGACGTCGGAACCGGTGGTCAACGTGTGGACGGCGGGGTCCGCCAGCGAAGTTCCGGGGACGGGGAGGCTCTTGCCGTCGCTGTACCGGGTCCACAGCACGCGCCTGAGTTCGGAGGGCTGGTGGAAGACCCCCTGTTCGCCCACGCCCCCGGTCGACAGGGCCCCGCCGAGGATGGACGAGTTCTGCCGGAAATAATTCGGTGTGGACGGGATCACCACCTCCTGCGGGGAGGCGTCCGCGAAGGCCGCGCCGGTGAAGGACACCGGCCCGGCTACCAGGGTGAACGCTGCCATCGCGGCGACGGAACCGCGGACGAGGGCACGACGGGCCACTCGTTCCTCCTGACGATGAGGTGAACGGGCGTGGCAGGGCACATCGCGGCCGGAAGCGCGCACATCAAAGGCGCTGCGTAGCTCTCAAGCCCCCCGGCTGTACCCCCACGCAAGTGGGCCAGAGCCTAACAGCCGGTTAACTAAAGGAGAACCCGCCGGTACGACCGCGGGCCGCGGGAGACTCCCGCGGCCCGCGGCCCGCTGCTGTCGGACGGAGGTGCGACGGTCAGAAGATGCCCTTGAAGGTGTTCCAGCCGGTGCCGATCTTGGTGCGGGTCCCGAAGGTGCCCTTGCCGGTGCCGTCGTAGCGGAACAGGTTCCCCGCGGTGTCCCGGGCGACCAGGTCGCCCTTGCCGTCACCGGTGATGTCCCCCACGCCCACCAGCGCGTTGTACGAGGCACCCCAGTTCGAGGCGAGCTTCACCCGCGGCTTGAGGCGGCCCTTGCCGTCCCCGTCGTAACGCCACAGCACGTTCGCCTTGTCCTGGACCAGCAGATCACCGAACCCGTCACCGTTCAGGTCCCCCGCACCCACGATCTTCTTGTAACCCGTCCAGTGCGAGGCCAGCTTCACCCGCGCCGCCAACTTCCCGTCACTGGTCGCCTTGTACAGCCACACGTCCGAAGTCGACGCCTGCCGCGCGATCAGATCCGCACGACCGTCACCACTCAGATCACCCGCCGACGTCAGCACGTTGTAACCGTTCCAGCCCGTGCCGAAGCGCACCCCGGGCCTGATGCCGAGGTACTCGCCTCCGCAGCCGCCGGGGTAGCGGTACAGGGACCCCGAGGGCAGGCGCACCATGAAGTCGTTGCAGTTGTCCCCGGTCATGTCCCCGACCGGGACCAGCACGGCCTTCGGGTCCCACCCGATGCCGCCGATCCACGACGGCGTGAGCTTGCCGGTGCCGGTCGCCGTACGGACGTTGACGTTGCCGTTGCCGTTGATGGCGAAGAGTTCGCCGAGGCCGTCCTGGCCGGCGAAGTCGCGCCACACCTCGTCGCCGTCGGCGATGGAGAACGTGCCGGAGGCGGTGAAGGCCGGTCCGGCCGCGTCGGCGGGCGGGGCCGTGAGCGTCCATGTGTACGCGCCGTTCGGCGCGAGGCGCCCCGCGTCGTCGTGGCCGTCCCAGTCCGCCTGGAGGTACCCGCGGGCCTCTCCACCGGTCGTGGTGCGCACGGTCGCGCCGCCCGCCTTGCGCTTGAGGACGAGCTTCCAGGACGCAGCGGGCTTGGAGAGCACGAACCACTGGTACAGGCCGTAGGTGGGCCCGGGGGAGGTGCCCAGGACGGTGAGGGGCTGTGCGGGCACTCCCGCGGCCACCACGTGCACCCGCTCCGAACCGTCGGCGAAGGCCACGCGGTCCGTGAACTTGTCCACGTCCCACCTCAGGTGACGCTGGTCGGAACCGGTGTCGGGGAGGTCCCCGATCGTACGGCTCGCCGCGGTCCCGGTGTGGACGTCGGTCAGCACGAGCTTCCCCGCCGCCTTGTCGTGCGTGACGACGAAACCGTCACCCAGCAGCGCCTGGTTCGCCGGCACCGGCACGCTCTTCTTCGCGGTACGGTCGTACACCCCGGCCTTGCCGTGGGGGCCGCAGGACCAGTAGACCCAGCGGCCCAGGACCTGCAGTTCCTCGGGCACGCAACCGGAGCCGACCTCGACGGTGGCGGTGGTCTTCCGCGTGTCGAGGTCGAGGGCCGTGACGGTTCCGGCGGTGGAGCCGGGGGTCCACAGCGCACCCGCCCACACGGCGGCGGCCGTCGCGGGGCGCTCGAGCGTGGGGGCGGTGCCGTAGAAGTCCCAGACGTACTGCTTGCCCGTGGCGGCGACGGTGTAGACGCCCTGGGTGCCGTTGGCGTCCGTGATCCTCCCGCCCGGCGGCACCGTCTCCTGGCTCCAGCCCCGGGGGCCGTCGGTGACCGCGATGGTGCTGGACGTGCCCTCCGAGATCACACGGGCGAAACGGCCGTCCCCGAGCGCGTACGACGCCCGGCACCCCTCCTGCCCCTGCGCGCAGCCGGCCACCGTGGCACCGTCGCCCAGCGCGAGGCGGTCGCCGTACGTCAGCGTGCCCTGGGTGCTCAGGGTGCGCCGGTAGTCGTACCTCGGCCCGGCGGCGGTGTCGGTGACGACCAGTTGCCCCTGCCCCAGAGCCAGACCCTGGACCTTGGCCGCCGAGGCCGAAAGGTCCATGGCGGTGACCACGGAGGGCTTCCCGTCCGTGCCCTTCACGACGTGACGGACACCCCAGTCGCTCGCGCCGGTCCCGCCGATCACGGCGGCCGTGCCGTCGGCCGCGACCGAGATCTGCAGGGTGCTCTTGGCGAGGAGGGTGGTCGCGGACCCACCGGACAGGGGCACGGCCTTGATCGCGCCGCTCGACACGGCGCTGGACGCGGCACGGTAGACCAGCCAGTCGCCGATGATCGTCACGTCGGTTCCGCTCGCCCGCCCGTCCGAGGCCGGCAGTGCCACCTCGGCCGGCTGCGCGTCCACGTGGGCGCGCGGTACGACCGTCACCGCACCGTCCGTCGCGTACCAGCCGAGGTGATCGGGCGTCAGGATCAGATGGGTGGCGTTCGTGTCCGTGCGCGGGAGGGTGTACGACGTGACGGTGGCGGTGGCCGTGTCGACCAGGATCCAGCGCGCCTCCCCGTCGATCTTGCCGGTGAAGACGACGGACGTCGCGTCGGCGGCGAACGGCGCGCCGATCGTCGCGCCGGCGGGCATTCCGGTGACGACCCGGTCCCGCGTGCCGCCGCCCTGCCCGGCGTCCAGCATGTGCATCTGGATGACGCTCGTGCCGTCCTCCGCCGTCGCCTTCCCGTACGCGAACACGGTCGACGCGTACGTGCGGAGGTAGGTCAGGCCCTCGGGGATCTCCACCACGCCGGTGGTGCCCGACGCCATGTCGACCAGCTCCACCCGCCGCGACGTCGCGCTGTAGTACGCGACCGCGTCGGTACCGGTGCCGACGGTGGACGTGACGTCCGCGATGGTGGGCGCAGGGACGGGGAAGCCCTTCCCGTCCGCGTAACGGGTCCACTGGGTGGGGTTGAGCTCCACGGTGTGGAACACACCTGTGGCACCGGCGCCGTCGGCGTTCCAGCCCGACGAAGACGCGACGTACCGCAGTTGCGCGGCCTTCGCCACGGAACCGAGGGTGGCCGGGACGACCACTTCCTGCGAGCCGGTGTCGGCCACGGCGGCCGTGCCGGACGAGCCGAGTCCTACCGTGAGTCCCATGCTGACGAGTGCGGCCAGACTGCCGCGGACGAGGGCACGACGGGCCACCCGAACCTCCTGCATCCACAAGGCGAGAGGCGTCGGGGGCGAACGGTCACGGCTCGGCGCGCGCGCACGAACGGCGCTGCGCAACTCTCAAGCCCCCCGGCTGTACCCCCCACGCAAGTGGGCCAGAGCCTAACAGCCGGCCCACAGGAAGAGAAGGTCTGCACCAGCCGTCCGACCTCGGCCTTTCCCCGAAACGGCAGGGGCCCGGCAGGTGGTCGTGCGTCTGGCGGGCGCCTGCCGTTCCCCTGGGGTCAGCCGTTGCGGGTGCCGCGCGGGTTGGACGGGCGGCGGTCGAAGCCGCCGGG
>NZ_JBHWGA010000004.1:0-487 GCF_042733315.1 Streptomyces sp. NPDC059718 | reverse complement strand
CTGTTATTTTTTAAAACCCCCCCCCCCCCCCCCGCCCCACCCCGCCGATCCCCCCTCCGGGGGGGGCCCCGCCCCTCGCCCGCCCCCCGGCCGGGCCCCTGCCGTTCACCTGGGGTCAGCCGTTGCGCTTCCAGCGCGGCTTGTCCGTGCGGCGGTCGAAGCCGCCGGTGGGGCGGTGGTCGTCACGACGCCCGTACGGGCGGCGGTCGTTGGCGTCACGGTCGCGGTTGAACGCCGGGCGGTCGTCGCGACGGTCCCGGTTGAAGGGGCGGTCGCCGCCGAAGTGGCGGTCACGCGACTCGTGCGGGCGCGCCGGGCGGTCGTCACGACGCTCGAAGCCGCGGTCACGGTCACGGTCGCGGTTGAACGCCGGGCGGTCGTCGCGACGGTCCCGGTTGAACGACGGACGCTCGTCACGACGGTCCCGGTTGAACGACGGACGCTCGTCACGACGCTCGCGGTTGAACGACGGACGCTCGTCACGACG
>NZ_JBHWGA010000003.1:280100-377780 GCF_042733315.1 Streptomyces sp. NPDC059718 | reverse complement strand
CAGACCGGCAGGCAGAACCTCAACTGCGGCAACTCCGCGGACACGGCCACCGTCAACGTACTGGGCACCATCCGGAAGCACACCACATGCGTCGCCGCCGACCACTCCCACCGTGCCGGTCCCGCCACCGTTCACCGGGGCCAGGCCTCCGCCGGCACCACCGAGGTGGTCGGATCCGAGACCAACACCGCGCAGAACGGCCGGCAGAATCAGAACTGCGGCAATCCCGGCACGCTCATCGACCTTCCCCTCGGCCATACCGAGCGCGAGACCCGGTGCACCGTGCGGGACAGCTCCAGCCACCGGACACGGTGACCGCGCAGATGCCGGGAACACGTCGCGCCCGGTTGTTCAGTCAAGCGCTCCCAGGACGACGGCGCTGTTGAACCCGCCGGTCCCGCGGGCGAGCACCACGGCCGTCGTCAGCCGTTCCGGCCGTGTCCAGCGGGTGACCAGGCGGACGCCGTACCGCTCGCGGGCGGCCCGCGCGTCGCCGCCGCGGGTGGGCGGGATCACGCCGGTGCGCAGGGCGAGGGCTGCGGTCACCGCGTCCAGCGCGCCGGCGCCGGAGGTCAGCCGGCCGACGCCCGCCTTGGGCACCGTCACCGGTACCTCCGCCAGCCGGTCGCCGAAGACCCGCTGGAGCGCCGCCGCCTCGGCGGCGTCCCCGGCCGGGTCGCCGGCGCCGTCGGCGAAGACCACGTCCACGTCCCCGGGAGCGCGGCCGGCCTGCTCGAGCGCCGTGGTGACGGCCCGGGCCAGCTGGACGCCGTCGGGCGCGGGCGCCGTGTGGTGGTGCGCGTCGTGCGTGGCGGCGTGGCCGAGCAGTTCGGCGTAACCGCGCACCCCGCGCTCGGCGGCGTGCGCCTTCTCCTCCAGGACCATCAGGGCACCGCCCTCGCCGGGGACGAACCCCGAGGCGTACGGGCTGAAGGGCAGGTAGGCCCGTTCGGGGTCGGTGCCGCGGTGCACCGTGGGCAGGGTGGACTGGCAGGCGAGCGCGAAGGGCGACAGCGGCGCCTCGGTGCCGCCGACGATCACGGCCTTGCCGCCGCGCCGCAGCCGCCGCCAGGCGTGCTTGAGCGCGTCCAGGCCGCCCGCGCCGTCCGCGGCGACGACGCCGCAGCCGCCGGTCAGCCCGTGCCGGATGGAGATCTGGGCGGCGCCGGCCGCGTGGAACCAGGCGATGGACTGGTGGGCGTCGGCCTCGCCGGGCTGCCGTGCCCACAGGGCGTGGGTCTCCCGCTGGCCGGACTCGTTGCCGCCGGAGCCGCTGGAGGTGACCACCGACAGGTGGAACGGGGGGTGGTCGGCGGGCCGCAGCGCCGCGTCGGCCAGCGCCATCTCGGCCGCGGCCAGGGCGAACCAGGTCCAGCGGTCGGTCTCGGCGCGCAGGGTGTCGTCGATCCAGCGGGCGGCGTCGAACCCGGTGACCTCCCCGGCCAGCACGACCGGGGAGCGGCTCGCGTCGGGCCTGCCGATCGGCCGGATGCCGTTGCGCCCGGCGACGGTGGCCCGCCAGTAGGGGCGGGCGCCGACACCGGTGGGGGCGACGACCCCGAGTCCGCTGATGACCGCGCGTGTGGTCATGCCTCCGCCTCCCGTTCAGGGTCGGGCTCCAGGGCCGAGAAGACCATCGCCGACTGGAAACCACCGAGCCCGCAGGCCACCGACAGTGCGTGCCGCACCCGCCGTTCGCGGGCGAGGACCGGCGTGTAGTCGAGGTCGCACTGCGGGTCGGGCCGCAGGAGGTTGGCGGTCGGCGGGATCACCCCCCGCCGGACGGCGAGGGCGCAGGCGGCCATCTCCAGGGCGCCCGCCGCGCCGAGGCAGTGGCCGATGACGGACTTGACGGAGCTCACCGGGACCTTGCGCGCGTGCTCGCCGAGGGCGCGCTTGTACGCGGCGGTCTCGTAGCGGTCGTTCTGCACCGTGCCGGAGCCGTGGGCGCTGATCCAGTCGAGCTGCTCGGGGGCGATGCCGGCCTCCGACATGGCGGAGATGATCGCCTCGCTCAGGTCGTAGCCGTCGGGGCGCAGACCGGTCATGTGGTAGGCGCCGGTCCGGTTGTCCCAGCCGCGCACCTCGCAGTAGACGGACGCGCCCCGGGCACGGGCGTGCTCCCGTTCCTCCAGGACGAGCACGGCGCCGCCCTCGCCGAGGACGAACCCGTCGCGCCGGGCGTCGAAGGGCGCCGGCGTCCGCTCGGGGTCGCCGGTGAAGGCGGTGGTGGCGCCGATCGCGTCGAAGCAGGCCACCGTGACCGGGGAGATGGGCGCCTCGCCCGCGCCCGCCAGCATGACGTCGGCCTCGCCGTCGCTCAGCGTCCGGAAGGCGCAGCCGATCGCGTCGACGCCGGAGGTGCAGCCGGTGGAGACGACCGAGGACGGGCCGTGCAGACTGTGCCGCAGCGAGAGTTCGGCGGCGGCCGAGGAGGGGTGCATCGCCCGGTGCAGGAAGGGCATGCCGTGGTCGGGGCTGACCTCCCAGTGCCGGCCGCCGTCGCTGGCGACCACGTACTCGTCCTCCAGGGTGACGGTGGCGCCGACGGCGGTGCCGAGGCAGACCCCGATGCGGTCGGTGTCCTCGGCCTCCGTGCGCAGCCCGCTGTCGGCGAGCGCCTCGGCGGCCGCGGCGAGCGCGAACTGGGCGAACCGGCCGTTGCGGCGTATCTCCCGGGGGGTGAGCCCGGCCGCGAGGGGGTCGAAGTCGGCCTCGGCGGCGATCCGCGAGCGGTACCGCGAGGGGTCGAAGCGGGTGATCCGGCGGATCGCCGGACTGCCCCCGACGATCCGCTCCCAGAACGCCTCCCGCCCGACGCCGCCGGCGGCGACGGCTCCGACGCCCGTCACCACCACCCTGCGCGCGGTACGGCCCGCGGTCACCGGTCGACCAGTTCGCGGCCGGGCGCCGGGCCCTCCGTCGCCGGACCCGTCGCGGTGGCGGCGCGGGCGATGGCGGCGGCCTGCTCGCGGGTCTCGGTGTCGACGTGCCCCAGCTCCGGACGCGGCGCGAGCGGGGCCAGGAAGAACACGGCGCGGGCCACCGCGTCGGAGGTGTTCACCAGCCGGTGGCGGACCCCGCGCGGGACGAGCAGGGCCTCGTTGGCGGCGACGCTGCGCGGGCAGCCGTCGAGGTCCACCCGCACCTCGCCCTCGACGACGACCAGTTGCTCCTGCGAGTACGGGTGGTAGTGCTCGGCGACGGCCTCGCCGGGGCCGACGGTGACCATGCCGCAGAACCCGTCCGTCGTGCCGACCGAGGCGGTGGTCAGCAGGGTGCGGATGTCGCCGCCGCGGCGGGTGTCCGCGTGGGTGTCCAGGGTGCCGACGGGACGGATCCGGCGGGACTCCAGCCGGTCCTTGACCAGCTGCATCTGGACGCGGGAGTTGCTGTTGATGCGTTGCCGCATGCCCTCGTCGTCGACGGGCGCGTCCACCTTCATCCGGAAGTCCTGCAGCCAGCGCATGCGGGTGCTCTCCGGGCCGAGTTCCTCGTACTGCCAGTAGATGTTCATGAACTCGAACGGCCCGGTCTCCAGCCGCCGGGCCCGCACGGTACGGGTGGCCGGGTCGGCGGTGCGCTCGGACACCCAGGACCAGACGCGGCCCTTCTCGTCGGGGTGCATGGTCAGGCGGAAGCGGGTGGTGTCGCCCTCCTGGGAGATGATCTCGGCCTCGGCGTACTCGCTGAACAGGGTGGGCCAGCCGGCGACGTCGTTGGTCCGCAGCCACACGTACCGCAGGGGCGCGTCGATGACGATCTCGTTCTCGGTGTGCATCGTCATCGGGTCCGCACCTCCGCCGCGGGATGGCCGGACTGACGTTCCGTCACTGAGGTCATGGGGGCACTACCTCCAACCGAGCGGGCCGAATAATCACACAATCGGTCCCCGCGGTGACGGAACGTGTCACGCCCTCCCGGCCCGCTCCACCCGTACGGGGGCACACTTCGTGAGGGCCCGTCAGCGGCCCTTCCGGCGCCGGTCGACGCGGGCGTGCCGGACCTCCGCCTCTTCCCCCGCCCCGTGCTCCCCGCGCGCCGCCCCCATGCCGGCCGACGGTGCACGAGGCGGTCCTGCGTCCGGCGCGGGCCCGCTCTCACGCACGGTGGTGGGGCGCCTCCGTGCCGTCCACGTGGGTGCCGGGCACCACCGGGGCGTGGGCGGGCGGGAGGTCCTCGGGGACGGGCTCACGACCGCCGTCGTCCCCGCCCGCCGAGGCGGCGTGGCGGGCGGGCCCGCCGGTCCTGACCTCGGAACGGTGCGGCCAGAGCGATGTCTTCCTGTGTTTTCCGGTCATAACGGGCGAATACCCGTACTGGGCGCCCGTCACCCGTCACGCGTCACCGTCACGCGGCCGTGAGCGCGACCGCCGCCTCCGCCGTGTGCACCAGGAAGGTGAGGGTCTCCTGGAAGTACAGCCGCACGCTGGTGTCGTCGTGCGACAGGTAGCCGATGGACACGTCCTGGCCGATGCGCAGCTCGAAGTCGCCGCCGCGGGTGGAGAGCAGGAACGCCCCGTCGATGGCGGGGGCCCACACGATCTCCCCGTCGAGGAGCCGGGCCAGGTGGGCGTGGATCGGGTAGCCGTAGTGGGAGGTCTCGTTGACGGCCGTGTACGCGTCGGCGCTCAGCGCGAGCGTGTACGGGCCGCCGACGCCCGCGAGGCGGAGCGCGGAGATGGCCTGGCTGACGGCGTTGGGGTAGTCGCGCACGTCGGCGGGGAGGCTCAGCGGCGGGTTCGGGGCGCTCGCGCGGATGCCGGTGATGCCGGCCGCCGCGTACCCCTCGAAGACCGCCCGGTCCTCGGTGAACGCGATGCGCCGGGCGGCGTCCTTCACGGGCTGCCAGTCCGCGTCCTGGGCACCGCGCTCGACGATGTCGACCTCGCCGCGGTCGACCGTGAAGGGCACGCGCAGCTCGACGACCGGCTGCGCGCGGCGCACCCGGGCGAGCACGTCCTCGTGGGGCGCCTCGACCGGGTCGAGGTGGCCGGTGTTCACCCCGGCGAACTCGGGGCCGGCGGCCTCGGGCACGTCGACGATCCGGCGGGCGGCGACGTGGCGCTTGAAGGTGCGCCGCGCCTCCTCCTCCAGGTCGTCCCAGGCGGCTTCGGAGATCGGGGCGAGTTCCCGGTGCAGGTTGTTCATGATGTGACGGTCTTCCTCAGGTCGCCGATCCCCAGCGACTTCGCGGCCGGGGCGGCCGCGACGGCGGGGGGATCGGGAAGGTCGTCCAGGAAGTCGGCGGAGGGCACGAAGAACAGCGTGCCGGTCACGGCCCGGGAGAAGTCCAGGATCCGGTCGTGGCTCGCCTGCCCGTCGCCGAGGAACATGTTGCGCAGCATCCGCTCGGTGACCTCGGGGGTCCGCGCGTAGCCGATGAAGTACGTCCCGAACTCGGCGGTGCCCACCCGGCCGAAGGGCATGTTGTCGCGGAGGATCTGCCGTTCGGTGCCGTCCGGTTCGACGATCGTGGTCAGGGCGACGTGGGAGTCGGCGGGCTTGACGTCGTCGTCCATCTCGATGTTGCCCAGTTTGCTGCGGCCGATCACCCGCTCCTGCGCCTCCACGGGCAGGGCGTTCCAGGCGTCGAGGTCGTGGACGTACTTCTGCACGATCACGTAGCTGCCGCAACGGAAGTCCGGGTCCTCGTCGCCGACCAGGACCGCCTCGGTCGCCTCGGGGCCGACCGGGTTCTCCGTGCCGTCGACGAACCCCAGCAGGTCGCGGACGTCGAGGTACTTGAAGCCGTGCACCTCGTCACGGACCGTGACATGGCCGCGCAGCCGGTCCATGACCAGCTGGGCCAGGGTGAAGCACAGGTCCAGCCGGCCGGCCCGGATGTGGAAGAGCAGGTCGCCCGGGGTGGCGGGCGCCTGGTGGCGGGGTCCGGTCAGCTCGGCGAAGGGGTGCAGTCCGGCGGGGCGCGGCCCGCCGAAGAGGCGGCCCCACACGTTCGACCCCACCCCGGCGACACAGCTCAGCCGCCCGTCGGGGGTGCCGAAGCCGAC
Source organism: Streptomyces sp. NPDC059718 (assembly GCF_042733315.1). Lineage (NCBI taxonomy): Bacteria > Bacillati > Actinomycetota > Actinomycetes > Kitasatosporales > Streptomycetaceae > Streptomyces > Streptomyces sp. NPDC059718. Next base: position 371,766 of record NZ_JBHWGA010000003.1, on the reverse strand, counting down.
CGAGCGCTGCAGCCCGGACAGGTCCTCCAGCAGATCGCGGACGGCGGTCTCCCTGCCGGGGTCGACCGTCACGACCAGGAAGATCGCGGACGTGGTGAGAGGGCTGAGCACCGGCTGCGGCAGCGGTTCCGCCATCACCACGCTCCTTCGGTTCGGGGGCGCGCCCGGGTCGGGGCGGACACGCACAAGTCTGCTCCGGGGCCCGGCCCGGTGCATCCTGACCAGGAGCGGCGGCGAACCCCTGCGGAAGGCGGCTGGACATGAGCGGTGGCCCGGAAGGGGACCGGCAGCGCCTGCTGACCGTGCTGCTGCTCGTCCTCACCGTGCTCAGCGGGCTGGTCGACGCCGTGAGCATCCTCAGCCTGGGTCATGTCTTCGTGGCGAACATGACGGGCAACCTGGTCTTCGTCAGCCTCGGCCTGGCCGGGGCGCCCCAGTTCTCGGTCGTCACCTCGCTGGTGGCCCTCGGCGGCTTCGCCGTGGGCATCCTCTTCTGCCGGGCGGCACTGGCCCGGCTGACCCGCCCGATCGCGCTGATGAGCGCGGCCGCGGTGTGCGAGACCGCGCTGCTGGCCTCGGCCACGGCACTGCACGCCCTGGACGGGCCGCGGCGCGTACTGGTGGTGGTCTGCGCGGTGGCGATGGGCATCCAGAACGCGACGGCCGGACGCGTCGGCGTCGCGGGCCTGACCACGACCGTGATGACCCGCACCCTGGTCGGGCTGCTCAGCGGCACCGGCGCCACGGCGCACGACCGGCGGATGGCCCTTCGCCAGGCACTGAGCGTCGCCGCCCTGGTGGCCGGCGCCCTGGCCGGGGGCCTCCTGGTGCTCCTGGTGACACCGCCCGCCGCCCTGGGTGCGGCCACCGGGTGCGCGCTGACGGTGGCCGTGGCGGCGACCGTCGCCGCCCGCCGGTGACCCGTCCCGTACCGCCGGTCAGAAACGGACCGGGAGGGCCACCAGGCCGCGCGTGCGCATCGACGGGCGCCACCGCAGCTGTGCGGGGTCCGCGTCCAGGGCGAGCCCCGGGAAGCGGGCCAGCAGCCCGGTGAGCGCGATCTCGGTCTCCAGCCGGGCCAGCGGAGCGCCGAGGCAGTAGTGGATGCCGTGCCCGAGGCCGAGGTGCGCGGTGTCGGCGCGGCCGAGGTCGAGCCGGTCGGCCTCGGGGAAGCGGGCGGGGTCGCGGTTGGCCGCGGCCAGCGAGAGCAGCACCGTCTCGCCGGCGGGGACCGTCACGCCGCCGATGGTGACGTCCTCCAGCGGGAAGCGCCGGATGGCCAGCGGCGCCGGCCCGTCCCAGCGGGTCAGCTCCTCGACCGCCGCCGCGGCCCCGCCCGGCTCGGCCCGCAGGGCGGCCAGTTGCCCGGGGTGCGTCAGCAGCGCCAGGACGGCGTTGCCGATGAGCTGCACGGTGTTCTCGTACCCGGCGAACAGGAGGAGGAAGGTCAGCGACATCAGCTCGTCCTCGCTGAGCCGGTCGCCGTCGTCGCGGGCGGCGATCATCGCGGAGAGCAGGTCGTCCTCGGGGTGGGCGCGCTTGCGCGCGATGAGCTGCCCGAAGTACCCGAGCATGGCGGCGACCGCCTCCTTCGCCGCGGAGGGACGCGAAGGGTCCGGGGCGACCAGGGCGTCCGTCCAGCCCCGGAAGTCGCGGCGGTCGCCGGGGGCGACGCCGAGCAGGTCGCAGATCACGCGGATCGGCAGTGGCGCGGCATAGGCGGCGATCAGGTCGGCGCGGCCGTCGGGGGCCACGGCGTCCAGGAGTTCGGCGGCCGTACGGCGGACCGGCTCGCGCAGGTCCGCGACGCGGCGCGGGGTGAAGGCCTGCGACACCAGGCGCCGGATGCGGGTGTGGTCCGGCGGGTCCATGTTCAGCAGGTTGGCGTCGAGGGCGGGCGGCAGCGCGAACCCCGAGTAGTTGCCGGGCAGGGCGTTGCGCTTGTCCAGGGACAGCAGAGGGTCGCCGAGCGCCTGGCGCACGTCCTCGTACCGGGTGACCACCCAGGCGGGACGCCCGTCGGTGCCGGTGACGCGGTGGACGGGACCGGCCTCGCGGAGCCTGCCGTACGCCCCGTAGGGGTCGGCGATCAGCTCGGCGGGGTCAACGGGAACCTGCCCGGGCGGTGTTGCGTCCGGAGCGGCGTTCGGCGGGGTCGAGGAGGCCATGCCCCCACCCTAAGAGCCGGATCGTGGCGCTCCGGCCCCTCGCCCGCGGGGGACGGCCCGGTACGGGCGATCTTCAGGTTGATCGTGGCGGCCGGTCCGCCGACGAATCCGGCGAGCACGATCAGCCCCAGCCACCGGTGTACACACCCGGCTCCCGTCCAGGGAACGGCTCCACGACGTGCCGGCCGGCAACCGCCTCCGCACCGCGGTGGAGTGATCACCTCCGTTCCCCGTGTCCCAGCCCACATGTCGCGTCCCGGTGGTGTCCACCCGCGCGGCCCGGGGAGTTCATCCGGCATCCGCAGGCTCTCCTGACGCACGCCCCAGTCAGCGCGGACCGGCGCCCTCGCGGAGGGCAAGGAGCGGATCATGGGCCACGGCCACCAGCACGGGCACGACCACACCCACGCGCACCACCACCACGGCGACGGCGCTGAGTCCCTGCCGCCGGCGCTCGACCTCTCGGTCCCGGACGGGGAACTGACCCCGGACCAGCTCTCCCGGCGCTCCATGCTGCGCCGCACCGGACTGCTCGGCGCCGGGCTGGCCGCGGGCAGCGTGCTCGCCGGTGCCGGCCAGGCCGCCGCCCACGGCTCCTCCCCGCAGGGGTACCAGGGGCACGGCGGTACGCGTCCCGGTGGTTACCTGTGGCTGGCCGGCGACCACCACATCCACACCCAGTTCAGCTCCGACGCGAAGTACCGCGTCATCGACCACGTCCGCCACGCCAACGCGAACGGCCTGGACTGGATGGTCATCACCGACCACGGCAGCGAGCAGCACGCCAAGATCGGCGTGGAGAAGGTCAACCCGCAGATCGTCGCGGCCCGCGGGGAGATCTCCGACACCCTGGTCTTCCAGGGCCTGGAGTGGAACATCCCGGCCGCCGAGCACGGCACGGTCTTCGTCCACCCCGGCCGCAACGAGGTCGCCGTGCTGAAGGACTTCGAGAACTCCTTCGACGGCTCGGTCAAGGGTGCCACCGCGCCCACCCCCGCCAATGAGGCGCTGGCCGTCGCGGGGCTGGACTTCCTCGCCGACGCCGTCCGCCGCAAGAAGGTCCAGGACGCGCTGTTCCTGGCCAACCACCCCGCGCGCAAGGGCCTGGACTCCCCGCACGAGATCCGCGCCTGGCGCGACGCCCAGCCCACCATCGCGGTCGGCATGGAGGGCGCGCCCGGCCACCAGGCCGCCGGCCTGCCCGCGCCGCAGGGCCCCGGCTCCGGCCGCGGCTTCTACGACAGCAGCCCGAGCGCCCAGTCCTGGCCCGGCTACCCGCTGGAGAGCTACCGCACCTGGGGCGGCTTCGACTGGATGACCGCCACGGTCGGCGGCCTGTGGGACAGCCTCCTCGCCGAGGGCAAGCCGTGGTGGATCACCGCCAACTCCGACGCGCACAACGTGTATGCCGACACCGCCGTCCGCGGCGGTGGCGACTTCGCCACCCAGGGCCACTACGACGACCCGGTCTACGGCGGCGGACTCAGCCTGACCGACGGCGACTTCTGGCCGGGCCAGTACAGCCGCACCCACGTCGGGGCCGCCGGCTTCTCGTACCGCGCGGTCATGGACGGCCTCCGCGAGGGCCGCGTCTGGGTCGACCACGGCGGGCTGATCAGCGGTCTCGACGCGCGGCTGCGCTCCGGCGGGCACGAGCAGACGCTCGGCGGCATGCTGCGGGTCCGCCGCGGCGACAAGGTCGACCTCGTCGTCGACATCGACTTGGCGAACGGCCCCAACTGGGCCCAGTTCGTACCGGAGCTGGCCCGTGTGGACGTCATCCGCGGCGCGGTCACCGGCCGGGTCTCGGACAAGGACACCTTCGCCGCCCCGGACACCAAGGTCGTGAAGTCCTTCGAGGTGGGCCGCTCGGCGGGGTCGGTGCGGCTGACGTACTCCCTGGGCCGCGTCGACAAGCCGCTCTACGTCCGGCTGCGCGGCACGGACGGCAACCGCGGCGCCGTCGGCATCAACGGCGCCGCGGTGGACCCGGCCGGCCCGGCGATCGACGTCCTCGGCGACGCCGACCCCTGGAAGGACCTGTGGTTCTACTCCAACCCGATCTGGGTGCTGCCCGCGTGACGACGGCCCCCGCGGTCCTCGGCGTCGACGCCGGTTCCCCCGGCCTGCGGGAGGCCGACCACCTGGTCCACCACCTGGTGGACCGGCTCGGCCTCCCCGTGGGCACCGTCGCGTGCACGCACCTGGTCCGCGGCGGTGATCCGCACACGGCGGTCTCCCTGACGCTGCCGGACCCCGCCGCCGCGGAGACGGCGTGGCGCTCGCTCACGGAGACCTCGGGGACCGGCGCCCCGCTGGGCGTCTTCCTGGCCGGCCGCGGCCACGGACCGGCTCCGCTGGCCGAGGCGGCGGCCGGTGCCGCCGCCGAGGCCGCGGCGCTCAGCGGCGGCCGGGCCGTGGTCTACCCGGGCGTCGACGGCCTCACCGGTACGGTCACCGTGGCCGACCTGCTGGCCCGCACCGCGATCACGCGGCTGGTCGTGCTCGGCTCCCCCGCGGGCGAGCGGCCCGCGCCGGACACCGAGGTCCTCACCGCCGACCACGTCCGCCCCGAGTGGCGGGCCGGAGAACTGGTCCTGCCGCTGGTCCCCGCGGTGGGCGGGCGTCTCGCCCCGTTCGAGGTGCCCAAGCCGACGCCCTGTTGCGCGGACCACTGACGGCCGCTTACGGACCACTGACGACGTGGTCCGCCGGGGGCGTCAGCCGAACACCTCCGGGTGCTCCCGGACCAACTCGCGTATGCCGGAGGCCGGTCTGCCCAGGATCTCCCTGACGTCGTCGGTCGCGCGGTCGTACCGGTTCGCCGCGTGGAGGCGGGCCATGGTGGCGATGTGCTGCCGTACGTGCTCGGGGAGTCCCAGGGCGTCCAGTTCCCCGGCCCACTCCTCGTACGGCACGTCGACGTAACGGACCTTCCGCCCGAGCACCTCGGTGAACTCGGCGGCGATCGCCGTCATGTCCCGGGACTCGGCCCCGGTCAGCTCGTGGACCCGGCCGACGTGCGACGCCGGGTCGGCCAGCACCGCCGTGACCACCTCGGCGACGTCCCGGGCCGCGACGGGGGAGGTCCGCGCGTCGCCGAAGGGCAGGCGGATCGTGCCGTCCCGGGCGACCGAGCGGAAACCGAGGCCGAGGAAGAGCGGGTTCTCCATGAAGACCGTCGGCCGGATGTGGCAGACCGGCACCCCCGACCAGTCCATGACCTGCTCCGCCAGCCACTGCTGCCACTGCTGCTTCGACTCGGACGTGCTGCTGAGCTTCATCTGGGACACCGTCATCTGCGACATGTTGACCAGCACGTCGAGCCCGCCGTGGGCGCGGGCCACGGCCGCCGTCGTCGCGGCGGCCTGCAGGTACTGCGCCGACACGCCCATCCCGAAGTACATCCGGCCGCAGCCCTCGGCCGCCCGCGCGACGTCCGCGGTCCTGGTCAGGTCACCGGCGACCACCTCCGCCCCGGTGTCCCGCAGTTGCACCGCCCGCTCGTCCTCGCGGTGGACGAAGGCGCGGACGGGGAAGCCGCGTTCCCTCAGCAACTCGACGGTCGTGTGCCCGACCGCCCCCACGCTCCCGGCGGCACCGGTCACGAGGATCATCGGGCTGTCCGGCATCGTCCGGCCCTTCCGTCAGGACGGCGACATCACGCAGGACTCCGGTGCGCCGCCCGCCTCCAGGCAGGAGACGACCGGCTCCAGCGCCGCCGCCAACTGGTCCTGCGTCATGCCGGGGTGCGCTTCCAGCCACTGCGTGGCGAGGGCGGCGAAGGCCTGCACATGGGGATCGGCGGCGATGTCCGGATGGGCCTGCAGGAAGGACTGCAGCGCCTCCTGGACGTCCGCCGCGGACCATCCCGAGTCGCCCGGCAGGCAGTGCGACACGGAGCCGTCCTGCCCGTTCCCGGCGTGGCAGCCGTCGTCGGCGACCGCCGTACCGGTGCCGCCGAGGACCAGGGCCCCCGTCGCGAGCGCGGCGATCGTTCCTGCGGCGAGCTTCTTCGCGAGAGCCATGGACTCCACCTCGGATCGGGTGGTCGGATCGGTCTGTGCGGTCGGATCGGTCGGATCGGTCGCTGGCCGGTTCGGTGCCGGCGCTCCCGAGGCACCGGGCACACGACGGTGCCTGCGAGGGAGCGCGGATCACCGGCCCCCTGGGGAGGGGCGGGATGGCCGGGGCCCGTGGCACCCGGATCGCGGTGCCGGGCCGTCATCGACAGGTCCAGCACATCACAGTCACCCGGATGGCGCATCCGGAGGGAACCGGGGCCCCGGCCGTCCCCGTTCAGCCCGTGATGCCGTCCAGCTGCTCCGGTGCGGGCCGCAGCGCCCACAGGTCGCCGCCCGGGGGCGCCTCCAGGTCCGCGAGCGCGGCGCGCGCCCGCCGGTCGCCGTGGTCGGCGGCGGCGTGGACGAGGTCGGAGGCGGCGTAGGCGTGGAAGTCCAGCTCGGGGTGGGGCCACGGCCCGGCACCGGTGGCGGCCGGCAGCAGGAAGTCGACGGCCTGCCGCAGTGACGCGCCGCCCGGGCCCGTGTGGTGCCACAGGTCGACGCCCACGTGGTCGCCGACGGCGGCGAGCCGGGTGAAGGCCACCAGGTTGAAGGTGGAGTAGTGCCAGCTGCGGGTGCGCGCCAGCTCCTGCGGCTGGCTGCCGTCGGCGGCGATCTGAGGGTCGATCAGCCCGACCCGCGCGGCGGTGACGGTCTGCCGGGCGAGCGCGGTGCGGCCGGTGGCGGCGGCGAGCGCGGCGACCTGCATGTGGTGGAAGGTGCCGTGGTTGTTGGCGGCGGCGCCCTCCTGCCTGCCGAAGTCGCTGTCCACCAGCCAGTGGAGGAACCGGTTCTCCCAGGCGCTCATGCCGTCACGGTCCCGCGCCGACCAGCCGGGTGCGCCCAGATCGAGGACGGCGGTGGCGTCGAGGAGGCTGGTGAAGCCCTGGGAGAAGTCGATGATGCCGATGGCACGCCCGTCGTAACGGCACGGGATGGCTTGCGCGTTGCCCAGGTTCGGGTTCATCCGTGTCGCCGGGTCGACGAACCACGTGCGCAGGATGCGGGCGGCGTGCTCGGCGTAGGCGCGCCTGCCGGTGTAGTACCAGGCGAGGGAGAGCTCGTAGGCCGACTCGAAGACCTTGCCCCGCTCGTCGTGGTCGGTGAGCCCGTCGACCTCGGGGTTGCGCTCCCCGTCGCGCTGCACGTACGGGCAACCCTGGGGATTGTCCGGGGTCCTGGGCGCGCCGGGCCACCAGTAGGGGGCCTGGCTGAAGTAGTCGTGCAGGTCGCCGCTGGGCGGGACGCGGTCCTTGTCCACGACCGTCCAGGGGCCCTGCCCCAGCCAGGCGTCGGCCTGGACGACGAGGTCCCGCAGGGCGCGGCGGGCCCCCGGATCGCCGGCGCGGAGCCGGGTCTTGGCCCGTACCAGGTCCTTCCCGTCGAGGACGACCGTCCGCGGTGCCGCGGTGGGCCCGCCGGCCGTGCCGTGGTGCGCGTCCGGCCGGGCCGCGGCCGGGGCGGCGGAGGCCAGCGGGACGAGGAGGGCCGCGAGGACGGCGAGGACGCCTGCGCGGCGGCGCGGGGAATGGCCCCAGGGGGTGCGCATGCCTCTTCTCCCTCTGTCTCCGTACATGAATGGAGCACAGCTCCATGAACGCGCCACCGGAACCTAGGACGGTGCCGACGGGGCGTCAAGAGCGCCCCTCCGGCCATCGCCGACGATTGTTCGTTCACGTACAGGAACTCGCGACACGTAGGTGTACAGCGATGTCATAGGCATGCCACGCTGGCCCTGGCCTCCTCGTGAACCACCCCCCACTCCGAATGGCAGGCACCCATGGGCATCTCCCGGCGCCATCTGCTGACCACCGCCGCCGGCGCCGCCGCGGCGACCACCGCGCTCGCTCCCCCGGCGCAGGCCGGGCCCCCCGCGCACACCGCGTACGCCGACGACCCGGCCGCGACCACCCGCACGCTGCGGGAGGCGGCGGACTACGCGGTGGCGAAGCTGCGCGCGGTGGCACCCGGGGTGACCACGTTCCCGGTCATCACGAAGTTCGAGAAGTGGACCTACTCCGCCGGCGGCGACTGGGTCGGCGGGTTCTGGCCCGGCACGCTGTGGATGGCGTGGCTGCACAGCGGCGACGCGCAGTTCCGCTCCCTGGCCCTCGCCGCCGCGGAACGGCTGGCGCCCCGGCGCACCGACACCGGCACGCACGACCTCGGTTTCCTCTTCTCCCCGTCCTGGGTGACCGCCTGGCGCCTGACCGGCGACCCCAAGTGGCGCGACGGCGCCTTGCAGGCGGCATCCTCCCTGATCAAGCGGTACAACACGGCCGGCCGCTTCATCCGGGCCTGGGGCGCGCTCGGCAGCGCCGACAACGCGGGCCGGGTGATCATGGACACGATGATGAACCTGGACCTCCTGGCCTTCGCCGGCCGCCAGACCGGGGACCCGGCCTACCTCGACATCGCCGTCGCGCACGCGCGGACCACCCAGCGCCACTTCCTGCGGCCCGACGGCTCCACCCCGCACGTCTTCGACTTCGACCCGGCCACCGGCGCCCCCGTCGGGCCCAACACCGTGCAGGGCTACAGCCCCGCCTCCTGCTGGTCCCGCGGCCAGGCCTGGGGCGTCTACGGCTTCACCACGATGTTCCGCCGCACCGGCCACCCGGAGTTCCTCGCCACCGCCCGCAGGCTCGCGGACTTCGCCCTCGGCGCGCTGACGCCCGATCACGTCCCCGTCTGGGACTACCTCGCCCCGCAGCAGCCGAACGACGTCAAGGACGCCTCGGCCGGCGCGGTCATGGCCTGCGGCCTGCTCGACCTCGCCGCGGCCTCCGGCACGGCCCGCTACCGCGAGAGCGCCCTGCAACTGCTCCTCGCCCTCTCCCGCACCTGCCTGACCAGCCGCTCCACCCGCGCCCAGGCCGTCGTCGCCCGCTGCACCCGCAACCGTCCCGCCGAGGACGGCGTCGAGGTCTCCGTCCCCTACGCCGACTACTACCTCCTGGAGGGCATCCTCCGTGTCCTGCGCCCCGCGGACGCCGACCGGGCGATCGACCTGTCCTCGGTGTGACGCGCCGTCCGACGGCGCCGGACTCCCCGCGCGGTCCTTCCCCGGCGAACACGGCTGCGTGCCCCGCCAGTTGACGCCTCTGCGCGGGTACCGTCACCCCTCGTCACCGTTCCGTCCACGGCGCCTTCGCGGACGCGTAGGATGCGCGGGCCACTCACACGGGGAGGGCCGCAATGGCCGCCAATGAGAGCTCCGACCTCGCGCCGCACGCGCGCGGCCGATCAGGGCTGCGTGCAGCACTGGCCGTCTGTGCCGCCGCAACGACGGCCTTCACCCTCGCCGGGTGCACATCCGGCAGTGACGGCGTCACCGGACAGAGAGCCACAGCCCTGGCCGAAGCACAGTCCGTCTGCCGATCATGGGGCTTCGGCCAGGACGCCGATCTTCCGGACCCCGACCCCACTGTGCCGGTGCACGTGGACACGGCAGCAGCAGAGGCGAACGCCACCGCCAACAAGGCTTCGCACGCCGAAAACCTCGACACGGCATGGACCCCGCTCGCGCGGGCTTCCCACACGATGGCGGTGATCATGCAGGGCGAGGTCACGTTCGAGTACTTGCCACCCGACGTCCAAAGCGACTTCCGCGACGCGTACTTCACGGCAGCCGGGGAGTGCCGCGAAGCGTACGCGGCTGGGTGACGACGGGGCCCGCAACCCGCACCCGCCTGCACCCCGCCGACTGCGCTCCGCAGCGAATGGGCGTACCGGGGGCGCGTCCCGCACGGCCGGACGGGCGGGCGCGTGGCCTTCCGCCTGCCCCGCATCCGGGGCCGACGGCCGAGGCCTCCACCGCACCCCGAGCGGTGCGGGCCTCGTCACGTTCAGTGCTCCGCCTGCTCGGGGATGCCATACGGCCGCGCGGTGACCGGCGCCACCCGATCCGGCATGGGGAACAGCGTCAGCTCCACGTCGCCCACCCTGCACGACCAGGACTCCTGCCGCTGTAGCGCGGTACTGCCCTCGTGCAGCATCTCGTAGGTGATCCGGCGGACGGATTCCTGCACGTCGGGCCAGAGGCCTGCACAGTCGTAGATCTCTTGCACGCGCACTGCCGCAGCGGTCAGGTCCCTCGCGGCCTCGCCCACGTCGGGCTCCCCTTGGCCGACCGCGGCACCCACGCCGTAGAAAACGGCGTATGCCCACAGGCCCATAAAGCAACTGTCGCGCCGTTTCCGGGGTGGCGCACGGCGAAGCGGCGGCCCCGCCCGGGCAGAGCCGAGCAGGATCCGTGACGGGCCGCATCCCCCCTGCGGCTCCACGGACCCCGGGGCATCCCGGCGGGATGGAGCACCGCATAGTCGTGATGCCACCTGGGGACACCGGCGGCCGGGTGGTCCGCGCGGACGACGTGGTCCTCGGCACCGCGTACCGGATGGCCGACCTGCTGGAGTTCCTGCGCCGGGCCGGCCTCGACCCCGACGGCGTCAGCGTCCTCGACCCCGACCTCTTCGACTGGCGCGGCGGCGGCCCCGACGTGTGGACGTGACGAAGACCGGCATGAGGCAACCGGGGTGACGCTCTGTTGAGCGTGATCGTCGACAACTCGGGCCGGCAGCGGGCCGGCCAGCGATCGACGAAGCCCCTCCGGGTGACCCGGAGGGGCTTCGTTCGTTATCTCGCTGCGGGTCCTGAACCTGCGGGCCCGCGGCCCTTGGTGGGGCGGGTGGGACTCGAACCCACGACCGACGGATTATGAGTCCGCTGCTCTAACCGGCTGAGCTACCGCCCCGTACGGCGTGCCGTCACCATCCTGTGCACGCCGTCTGCCGCAGCATAGCTGCTCATACGATCTGTCGCCCTCGCGGGTCACAGACGCACCACCCGGTGGACTGCGATCACCGGATGATCGGTTCCCGGGGACACGAAAAAGGACCCCCGCGGGGGTCCTTGACCGCTGCTCCCCCGACTGGACTCGAACCAGTAACCTGCCGGTTAACAGCCGGCTGCTCTGCCAATTGAGCTACAGGGGATAGAGGAGCGCGAGCTCCCCCGACTGGACTCGAACCAGTAACCTGCCGGTTAACAGCCGGCTGCTCTGCCAATTGAGCTACAGGGGATCGCTCCGCTTGCACCGAATGCACCCGTTTCCGGCATCCCGGACGGCGTGCGCTCGCTGCGACACATACATTAGCGCAAGGTGGGGGGTGCTCCGCCAACCGGTATCTCCGTGGTTGTCCGCAGGCCACGGCGGGTAGGCGCGAAGCACAGCCCCGAGACGAGGAGAGGGTGGAGCCATGCGCTACCGGCTGACGTTCATCAGCGGGGTCGCCGTCGGGTACGTGCTCGGGGCGCGGGCCGGCCGCGACCGGTACGAGCAGCTGCGCAAGAGCGCCCAGCGCATCGCGCAGAACCCGGCGCTGCGGAACACCGTGGAGTCCGCGGGCCAGGCGGGCCGCGGGGCGGCCGTGAAGGCCGTGGACGCGGTGACCGCCAAGGTCGGGGACCGGCTGCCGCCGGCGGTCGCGGAGCGGCTGCGCCGCGTGCGCGGCAACGGCTCGGCGGTCGAGGACGACTGGGGCACCAGCAACACCTGACGACGCCGGTCCGGCGCGGGCGGATGCGGGTGAAGGTGCCCGGTTTTCCGCCGTACGCGCCGGGTGCGGCATGATGCCCGCATGGGGATTGTGGCGGGGATCGACAGCTCGGGCACCGGCACGACGGTCGTCGTGTGCGACACCGGCAGCGGAGCCGTGCTCCGGCAGACGCACGCCCCGCACCCCCTGCCGGGCGGCGAGGGCGCCGGCACGCCGACCGAGATCGACCCCGAGGCCTGGCTGCTGTCGCTGGGCGAGGCGGCCAAGGGCGGGATGCTCGAGGGCGTGGAGGCGATCGGGGTCTCCGGACAGCAGCACGGGATGCTGGCGCTGGACGCCGGCGGGGCGCTCGTGCGGCCGGCACTGCTCTGGAACGACAAGCGGGCGCAGATCCAGGCCGCCGACCTGACCGAGGAGCTGGGCGGTCCCGGCGCCTGGGCCGAGGCGGTCGGGGCGGTGCCGCAGGCCGCGTACCCGGTGGCCAAGCTGCGCTGGCTGGCCCGGCACGAACCCGCCTCGGCGCAGCGCACCGCGCAGGTGCTGCTGCCGCACGACTGGCTGGTGTGGCAGCTCATGGGGCGCCCCCGGCGGCGCACGACGGACCGGGGCGACGCCTCGGGCACCGGCTACTGGTCGGCGGCGACCGGACGGTGGCGCACGGACATCGTGGAGCTGGCGCTCGGCCATCCGGTGCAGCTGCCCGACGTGCTGGCCCCCGCCGAGCCGGCCGGCCGGACCCCGGAGGGGCTGCTGATCTCGGCCGGCACCGGGGACAACATGGCGGCCGCCCTCGGACTGGGCGTCGGCCCGGGGGACGCGGTGGTGTCGCTGGGCTCGGCGGGGACGGTCTTCGCGGTGCACCACCACGCGCTGAACGACCCGACCGGCCTGATCACCTCCTTCGCCGACGCGACCGGCCGCCATCTGCCGGTCGTCCACACCCGCAACGCGGTACGGGTGCTGCGCGGCACCGCCGAGCTCCTCGGCACCGACCTGGCCGGGCTGTCGGAGCTGGCGATGCGCTCCACCCCGGGTTCGTACGGCCTGGTGCTGCTGCCGTACCTGGAGGGCGAGCGCACACCCGACCTGCCGCACACCGCGGGGACGCTGCACGGGCTGCGGCGCGAGAGCATGAAGCCGGAGCACCTGGCGCGGGCGGCGTTCGAGGGGATGCTGTGCGGGCTGGCGGACGCGCTGGACGTGCTGCGGGCGCGCGGGGTGGAGGTGCGCCGGATCTTCCTGCTGGGCCCGGCGGGTGACCTCCCCGCCGTACGGTCGATGGCCCCGGCGCTGCTGGGCGCGCAGGTCGTCGTACCGCCGCCGGCCGAGTACGCGGCGCTGGGCGCGGCCCGGCAGGCGGCCTGGTCACTGGGGGTGGTGAACGGCACGGCATCGCCGGATCAGCCGCCGTACTGGCACCCCGCGGACTACGCCGTGGCCGAACCCGGCCCGGACGACGGGCCGATCGGGCACTCGGTGCGGCAGCAGTACGTCGCGGTGCGTGAGCAGACGCATCCGGGGGCGTTCCCGGGTTGATCCCGGTGTCGGCCATGAGCCGGTAAACCGTGTGCCTACGGCAACCATCGGACTATAGGGTCATCCGTCGTGCTGATCCGTCTCCTCCGGTCCCATCTCCTGCCCTACAGGCGTGCCGTCTCCGTGCTCGTCGTACTGCAGCTCGTGGCGACCCTCGCCATGCTCTACCTGCCCACCCTCAACGCCGACATCATCGACGACGGCGTCGTCAAGGGGGACACGGGCTACATCCTCCGGGTCGGCGGCATCATGCTCGCCGTGACCCTCGTCCAGCTCGCCTGCTCGGTGGGCGCCGTCTACCACGGCGCCCGCACCTCGATGGCGGTCGGCCGGGACATCCGCGCCTCCGTCTTCGACCGGGTGCAGCGCTTCTCCTCCCGCGAGGTCGGGCAGTTCGGCGCCCCCTCGCTGATCACCCGGACGACCAACGACGTCCAGCAGGTGCAGATGCTGGTGCTGATGACCTTCACGCTGATGGTCTCGGCACCGATCATGTGCTTCGGCGGCATCATCATGGCGCTCGGCCAGGACGTGCCGCTGTCCTCGCTGCTGCTGGCGGTGGTGCCGGTGCTGGGCGTGCTGGTGCTGCTGCTGGTGCGGAAGCTGCGGCCGCTCTTCCGCTCCATGCAGGAGCGGCTCGACACGGTGAACCGGGTGCTGCGGGAGCAGATCACCGGCATCCGGGTCATCCGCGCCTTCGTCAAGGACGACTTCGAGCAGGCCCGCTTCCGCAAGGCCAACGACGACCTGACGGACGTCGCGCTGCGCGCCGGGCGGATGATGACGCTGATGTTCCCGGTCGCGATGGCCGTCGTGAACATCACGAGCGTGGCCGTGCTGTGGTTCGGCGCCCACCGGATCGACAGCGGCGGCATGCAGATCGGCGCGCTCACCGCCTTCATCAGCTACCTGATGCAGATCCTCATGTCGATCATGATGGCCACCTTCATGGTGATGATGGTGCCGCGTGCCGAGGTCTGCGCCGAGCGCATCGAGGAGGTGCTGGGCACCGACCCCAGCGTCACCCCGCCCGCCGATCCGGTGCGGCTCGCGGTACGGCGCGGCGAGCTGGAGCTGCGCGCCGCGGACTTCGCGTACCCGGGCGCCGAGGCCGAGGTGCTGCGCGGCATCGACCTGGTCGCCCGGCCAGGTGAGACCACGGCGGTGATCGGCTCCACCGGCAGCGGCAAGACGACCCTGCTGGGTCTGGTGCCGCGGCTGTTCGACGCCACAGGCGGCCGGGTGCTGATCGACGGCACCGACGTCCGCGAACTGGACGCGGCGCACCTGGCCGAGACGGTCGCCCTGGTCCCGCAGAAGCCGTACCTGTTCACCGGGACGGTCGCGTCCAACCTGCGCTACGGCAACCCCGAGGCCACCGACGAGGAGCTCTGGCACGCCCTGGAGATCGCACAGGCCCGGGACTTCGTGGAGCGGCTCGCGCAGGAGGGCGGCGGCTCCGGACTCGACGCCCCGATCGCCCAGGGCGGCACCAACGTCTCCGGCGGCCAGCGCCAGCGCCTCGCCATCGCGCGGGCCCTGGTGCGCAAGCCCAGCGTCTACCTCTTCGACGACTCCTTCTCCGCGCTGGACTACGCCACCGACGCCGCGCTGCGCCGGGCGCTGGCCCGGGAGACGGCGGACGCGACGGTCGTGATCGTCGCACAGCGGGTCAGCACCATCCGCGACGCCGACCGGATCGTGGTCCTCGACGAGGGCCGTGTGGTCGGCACGGGCACCCACCACGAACTGATGGACGGCAATCCCACGTACCGGGAGATCGTGCTCTCCCAGCTCACCGAGCAGGAGGCGGCATGAGCGTCCCCGCGCCCCGGAGGGGGCCCGCACCCACGGCGGGGCCGATGCGGTTCATGGGCGGCCAGCCCACCGAGCGGTCCATGGACTTCAAGGGCTCCGGCAAGCGGCTGCTGGGGCTGATGCGCCCCGAGCGCACCCTGGTCGTCGCCATGCTGGCCTGCACGACGCTGGGCGTCGCCCTCAACGTCATCGGCCCCAAGATCCTGGGCAAGGCCACCGACCTGATCTTCGCCGGGGTCCTCGGCCGTTCGCTGCCCGCGGGCACCGACAAGGCAGGGGCGATCGAGCACCTGCGGCAGCAGGGCAGCGACACCCTCGCCGACCTGCTGCAGTCCGCCGACTTCACCCCGGGCGCCGGGATCGACTTCGACGCCGTGGGCCACGTGCTGCTGACCGCCCTGGCGATCTACGCGGCCGCCGCCGTCTTCGCGGTCGTCCAGGGCCGGCTGGCCACGACGGTCATCCAGCGCACCGTGTTCCGGCTGCGCCAGGACGTCGAGGCGAAGCTGGCCCGGCTGCCGCTGTCGTACTTCGACCGGCAGCCGCGCGGCGAGGTGCTGAGCCGGGCCACCAACGACATCGACAACATCGGCCAGACGCTGCAGCAGACGATGGGGCAGATCATCTTCGCGCTGCTGTCGATCGTGGGCGTGCTGGTGATGATGTTCTCGATCTCCTGGCTGCTGGCGCTGGTGGCGCTGGTGACCGTGCCGCTGTCGGTGTTCGTCGCCACGGCGGTCGGCAAGCGGGCCCAGCCGCAGTTCGTGCAGCAGTGGCGGACCACCGGCAAGCTCAACGCCCACATCGAGGAGATGTACACCGGGCACACCCTGGTGAAGGTCTTCGGCCGCCAGGAGGAGTCCGCGGAGGCCTTCCGCGAGCAGAACGAGGCGCTCTACCAGTCTGGCTTCCGGGCGCAGTTCATCTCGGGCGTCATCCAGCCCGCGATGATGTTCATCGGGAACGTCAACTACATCCTGGTGGCCGTCGTGGGGGGCCTGCGGGTGGCGAGCGGCGCGCTGTCCATCGGCGACGTCCAGGCCTTCATCCAGTACAGCCGGCAGTTCAGCCAGCCGCTGACCCAGGTGGCGAGCATGTCCAACCTGGTGCAGTCCGGGGTCGCCTCCGCCGAGCGGGTCTTCGAGCTGCTCGACGCGCAGGAGCAGAGCCCCGAGCCGAAGACGCTCGGGCTGCGCAAGGAGCAGCACGGCGAGGTCGGCTTCGAGGACGTGGCGTTCCGC
Organism: Streptomyces sp. NPDC059718; assembly: GCF_042733315.1. Lineage (NCBI taxonomy): Bacteria > Bacillati > Actinomycetota > Actinomycetes > Kitasatosporales > Streptomycetaceae > Streptomyces > Streptomyces sp. NPDC059718. The sequence goes on along the minus strand of NZ_JBHWGA010000003.1, from coordinate 355,378 downwards.
TACGAGCCGGAGAAGCCGCTCATCGAGGACCTGTCGCTGACCGTCGAACCGGGCCACACGGTCGCCATCGTCGGCCCGACCGGCGCGGGCAAGACCACGCTGGTCAACCTGCTCATGCGCTTCTACGAGGTCACCGGCGGCCGGATCACCGTCGACGGCACCGACATCGCGTCCCTGCCGCGGGAGGAACTGCGCTCCGGCATCGGCATGGTGCTGCAGGACACGTGGCTGTTCGGCGGCACGATCGCGGAGAACATCGCGTACGGAACCGAGGGCGCGACCCGCGAGCAGGTCGAGGAGGCCGCGCGCGCCGCGCACGCGGACCGCTTCGTCCGCACCCTCCCGGACGGGTACGACACCGTCATCGACGACGAGGGCACGGGCGTCAGCGCCGGCGAGAAGCAGCTGATCACCATCGCGCGGGCGTTCCTGTCCGACCCGGTGATCCTCGTCCTCGACGAGGCCACCAGCTCGGTCGACACCCGTACCGAGGTGCTGATCCAGCGGGCCATGGCGCAGCTCAGCCACGGGCGGACCAGCTTCGTCATCGCCCACCGGCTGTCCACGATCCGCGACGCGGACGTCATCTTGGTGATGGAGAGCGGCGCCATCGTCGAACAGGGCACCCACGAGGAGCTGCTGGCCAAGGACGGTGCCTACGCCCGGCTGTACGCGGCGCAGTTCGCGCAGGCGGTGGCGGAGGTCGACTGACCGACCGCGAGGCCGCGACGCGAGCCCCCGCCGGCCCGGCCGGCGGGGGCTCGCGCGTGCTCAGTCCAGGTAGCCGCGCAACTGGTCGGCGAACGCGTGGTCGCGCAGCTTGTTGAGGGTCTTGGACTCGATCTGCCGGATGCGCTCGCGGGTGACGCCGAAGATCCGGCCGATCTCCTCCAGGGTGCGCGGGCGCCCGTCGGCCAGGCCGTACCGCAGCTGGACGACCTTGCGCTCGCGCTCGCCGAGGGTGGACAGCACCGCCTCCAGGTGCTCGCGCAGCAGCAGGAAGGCGGCGGACTCCACGGGCGAGGTGGCGTCGCCGTCCTCGATGAGGTCGCCGAGGGCGACGTCCTCCTCCTCGCCGACCGGGGCGTGCAGGCTCACCGGTTCCTGCGCCAGGCGCAGCACCTCGCTCACCCGCTCCGGGGGGATCTCCAGGTGGGCGCCGACCTCTTCGGTGGAGGGCTCGTAGCCGCGTTCCTGCAGCAGGCGGCGCTGGACGCGCACGACGCGGTTGATCAGCTCCACGACGTGGACCGGGACCCGGATGGTGCGGGCCTGGTCGGCCAGGGCGCGGCTCATGGCCTGGCGGATCCACCAGGTCGCGTAGGTGGAGAACTTGTAGCCGCGGGCGTAGTCGAACTTCTCCACAGCGCGGATCAGCCCGAGGTTGCCCTCCTGGACCAGGTCGAGCATGGTCAGGCCGCGGCCCACGTAGCGCTTGGCGACGGAGACGACCAGGCGCAGGTTGGCCTCGATCAGGCGGCGCTTGGCCATCCGGCCCAGCACGACCAGCCGGTCGAGGTCGACGGCGAGCCGGGAGTCGGGGTCCGGAGTGCCGTTCAGCTTCTCCTCGGCGAAGAGGCCGGCCTCGACCCGGCGGGCGAGCTCGACCTCCTCCTCGGCGGTGAGCAGGGGTATCCGGCCGATCTCGCGCAGGTACTGGCGGAACAGGTCCGCGGACGGGCCGGAGACCTCGTCGCCGGTCCGCCGTACGGGGCCCGGGTCGGCATCGGACTCGGGGTCGGACCCCGTCTCCGCCGCGGCCTCCGCCCGCGCCTGCGCCTGTGAATCGTCGGGTTCGCCGGCCGGTTCCTCGGGGTGCACGGCCGCGTGGTTCTGCTCCGGCACGCGCTCCAGCAGGGCGTCGGCCGGGGCCGTCAGGGGCGTCAGTGTCTGGATGTGCACGGGAGAGACCTCCACGGTGAGCGCAGCCACGGACTCGGAGACGCGCCGCGACGGAACGGTCGCGGCGTCCTCGCCACGGCCCGTCCGGGAGTTCGCCGTCAGCGGCACTCCGGTGGCGTCACCATCGACACCGCTCGGCAGTCCGCGCTCCGAGGACTCTTGCACCGCCCCCAGTGTGGCCTACGGCACACCATGCCCACGAGGGTCGTGCGCCGCTTTTTTGTGACGGAGGGCAACCCCCTCGTCACGCCCGCGTCCCCGTCCGTTCCCGGGCAGGACGGCCGTCCGCGTCCGGCTCAGAGGGCGGCGACGCCCTGTTCGCGCAGGCGCTGGCCGTACTGCTGGAGCGCCCACAGCTCGCCCTGGACGGCGGCGAGCTGGGCCTCGTCGGCGCGCGGGCCCTGGGCGCTCAGCCGGGTGTGGTCGGCGTTGAGCTGGGCGATGCGGCGGGCGACCGCCTGACGGCGTACGTCGACGAGGATCTTGCCGGCGTAGATGTCCGGCGCCTTGTGCTGGACCGGCTCGACGGCGAGTTCGGTCACCAACGAGCGCACGGTGTCGTCCGGGGCCACGTCGCGGACCCGGACGAGGAACTCGGCGTCGGCGGCCTCGGCACCGCCCGCCTCGGCGATGGCGCGGCGCACGGCGGCGTACGGCGGTGCGGTGAACTCGTCCTCGCCGTAGGCGTCGAAGGCCGGGGAGACCAGTTCCGGGTGCTGGAGGGCGAGCTTGAGCAGTTCGCGCTCGACCCGGTGGGCGGGGCTGCGCATGTCCAGCCGCGGCCCGCGCGGACCGGCCGGAGCGGCGGGGCCCGGGGCCGCGTCGGGGCGCGCCGCGGCGCCCCGGCCCAGCTGGGCGGCGCCGCCGGACTGGCGGCGTTCGCGCTGCCAGCGGGCGAGCTGGGCGACACGGCGCACCACGAACTGCGAGTCGAGGATGCCGAGCATGCCGGCCAGCTGCACCGCGTACTCGTGCTGGATGGCGGCGTTCTTGATGCCCGCGACGATGGGCGCGCCCGCCTCCAGCGCGGAGGCCCGGCCCTCGGCGGTGTCGAGGTTGTAGCGGGCGACGACCGAGGTCAGGGCGAAGGCGAACAGCGGGGTACGGGTGTCGACCAGCCGCTGTACGGCGGCGTCTCCCTCGGCGAGGCGCAGGTCGCAGGGGTCCATGCCGCCGGGGGTGATGGCGATGGAGGTCTCTGCGGCGAACTTCTGGTCGTCCTCGAAGGCGCGCAGGGCGGCCTTCTGGCCGGCCTCGTCGCCGTCGAAGGTGAAGACGACCTCGGCGCCCGAGTTGTCCATCAGCAGCCGGCGGAGGATCTTGATGTGATCGCCGCCGAAGGCGGTGCCGCAGGTCGCGATGGCGGTGGTGACGCCCGCGAGGTGGCACGCCATGACGTCGGTGTAGCCCTCGACGACGACGGCCCGGCTGGTGCGGGCGATCTCCTTCTTCGCCAGGTCGATGCCGTACAGGACCTGGGACTTCTTGTAGATCGGCGTCTCGGGGGTGTTGAGGTACTTCGGGCCCTGGTCGTCCTCGCGCAGCTTGCGCGCGCCGAAGCCGATCACCTCGCCGGTGATGTCGCGGATCGGCCAGATCAGCCGGCCGCGGAAGCGGTCGATGGCACCGCCGCGGCGGCTCTCACTGGCGAGTCCGGAGACGATCAGCTCGCGATCGGTGAAGCCCTTGCCGCGCAGGAAGCGGACGAGGTGGTCCCAGCCCGCCGGGGCGTAGCCGACGCCGAAGTGCTCGGCGGCGGCCTGGTCGAAGCCCCGCTCGGTGAGGAACTTCCGGCCGATCTCGGCCTCGGCGCCGCCCAGCTGCTCGACGTAGAACTGCGCGGCCGCCTTGTGCGCCTCGACCAGCCGGATCCGCTCGCCCTGCTGCCGGCCCGGGGTGTAGCCGCCCTCCTCGTAGCGCAGCGTGATGCCCGCCACGGCGGCGAGCCGCTCGACCGCCTCCGAGAAGGACAGGTGGTCGACCTTCATCACGAAGTCGAGGGTGTCGCCGCCCTCCTGGCAGCCGAAGCAGTGGTAGAGCCCCTTGCTCGGGCTCACGTGGAAAGAGGGCGACTTCTCGTCGTGGAAGGGGCACAGGCCCTTCAGGTTGCCACCGCCCGCGTTCCTGAGCTGCAGGTACTCGGACACGACGGCGTCGATCGGGACCGCGTCCCGTACCGCCTTGACGTCCTCGTCCCTGATCCGCCCAGCCACGGAAGGATTCTACGGCGCGGCCCGAGGAAGGTCAGACCAGCTTGGCGACGAAGAGGAAGTGCGGGCCGGCCGGCTCCAGCACGAACTCCTCCCCCACCGCCATGAAGCCCTGCCCCTCCCAGAAGCCGCGCGCCGAGGTACGGCCGTTGCACCACACCAGCTCGGCCCCGCGCTGCCGGGCCTGCTCCAGCGCGGCGTGCAGCAGCGCCGCCCCGTAGCCGCGGCCGCGGACCTCCGGGGCGCTGGCCATGCCGCGGATGCGGTACGCGATCGCGCCGTCGCCGGGCAGCTGCTCCGGGAAGAGCGTGACGCACGCCACGACCTCGTCGCCGCCGTCGCCGTCGTAGGCCGCCATGTGGAAGGCGAGCGGATGACCGTCCTCCAGGAAGATCGCCGACTTCCGCGGGAGCCCGGTCCGCAGCACCCTCCAGCGCAGTTCGAAGATCTCCTCGACGGGTACGACGGCGGTCCTGGGCTCCATGACAGCCATGCTAGGTGACCGCCCCCGGGCTCACTCCAGGAGGGAGGTCAGGGGGACCGTGGGGTCGGCCAGCGCGTCGGTGTCGACCTGGCGGCCGGAGCGGATGAGCTTCTGGACGGTGTCGGTCACGTCCCACACGTTGACGTTCATCCCGGCCAGCACCCTGCCGTCGCGCAGCCAGAAGGCGATGAACTGCCGCTTGCCCATGTCTCCCCGGGCCAGCACCTGGTCGTAGGTGCCGGGGGCGGCGTGCCCGGAGAACTCCATGCCCAGGTCGTACTGGTCGGTGAAGAAGTAGGGGACCCGGTCGTACACCACGTCCCCGCCGAGCATCGCACGGGCCGCCACGGGCCCGCTGTTGAGGGCGTTCGCCCAGTGCTCGACCCGCAACCGGCCGCCCAGCAGGGGGTGTTCGGCGTTGGCGACGTCTCCCGCGGCGAAGACGTCCGGGTCGGAGGTGCGCAGCGAGGCGTCCACGGCGATGCCGCCGCCGGCGGCGCGGTCGGCCAGCGCGAGCCCGGCGGCCTCGGCGAGCGCGGTGCGCGGGGCGGCGCCGATCGCGGCGAGCACGTGGTGGGCGGGGTGCTCCTCGCCGTCGTCGGTGAGCACCGACATCACCATGCCGTCCTGGCCGGTGATCTCGGTGAGCCGCGCGCCGAAGTGGAACCGCACCCCGTGCTCGCGGTGCAGGTCGGCGAAGACCTCGCCGAGCTCCGGGCCGAGGACCGAGTGCAGCGGGCACGGCTGCGGCTCGACGACCGTGACCTCGACGCCGTAGCCGCGGGCGGCGGCCGCCACCTCCAGGCCGATCCAGCCCGCTCCGGCGATCACCAGGTGGCCGTTCTCGCGGCCGAGCGAGGTCAGCACGTTCTTCAGCCGCTCGGCGTGCGCGAGACGGCGCAGGTGGTGCACCCCGGCCAGGTCGGTGCCGGGGATGTCCAGCCGGCGCGGCTCGGCGCCGGTGGTCAGCAGCAGCCTGTCGTACGGGATGGAGGTGCCGTCGCCCAGGGTGATCCGCTTGCCGGTCCGGTCCAGGCCGGTGACCGGCTGGCCGAGGTGGAGTTCGACGTCGTGCTCGGCGTACCAGGCGGCGGGATGGACGAAGACCGATTCGCGCTCCTCGTTGCCCAGCAGGAAGCCCTTGGAGAGCGGGGGTCGTTCGTAGGGGTGGTCGCGTTCGTCCCCGATCAGTATCACGCGGCCGGTGAAACCCTCGGAGCGCAGCGTCTCCGCCGCTTTCGCCCCGGCGAGCCCCGCCCCGACGATGACGAATGTGTGGTCTGCGTCCACCACTGTGCGCCTCCCTGGTGTCCTCGGGTGCCCGGGGGCCCTCCCTCTGGCAATTGCCAGTCATGTGAGCGTCCCGCACGGCAGGGCCGACGTGAAGAGTGCCGCGCCGACCGGGAACGGGGGCGGCGCGGCGCGCGGGGGCGGCCGGGGGCCCGCCGGGGGCTCACCGGGGGGCGGTGAGGCGGGCGTGCAGGGCGGTCGCGGCCGCGTCGGTGAGCGAGGCGATCTGGTCGACGACGGCCCGCTGCCGGGCCCGGTCGTCCTTGGCCTCGTCGAAGATGCCACGGAACTGCGGGTCCAGCCCCTCCGGCGCCCGGGACAGCAGGGCCTCGGCGAGCTCCCCGATGACCACGCGCTGCTGGGCGCGCCGCCGCTCCTGCGCCTCGCGCTGCATGACGTACCGGTCGGCGACCGCCTTCAGGACGGCGCACTCCAGCCGCTGGTCGCGCGGGACGACCAGCTGGGCGCGGTGACGGGTGAGCCGGCCGGTGCCGTAGGCGTCCCGGGTGGCGCGCTCGGCGGCCAGGCAGAAGCGGCCGATCAGCTGCGAGGTGGCGTCCTTCAGCCGGGCCTGGGCGATGGCGGATCCGTCGTAGCCGTGCGGCCACCACTCCATCTCCAGCAACCGGTCCAGGGCCTGCGCGAGCTCGTCCTCGGCCGCCCCGGGGGCGTAGCGGCCGGCGGCGACGGCGAAGATCTCGCGGCGCTCGGGCTCGGCGAGCAGCACCGCCGGGTCCAGATGGCCGGCGTGCAGCCCGTCCTCGACGTCGTGGACGGAGTACGCCACGTCGTCGGCCCAGTCCATGACCTGCGCCTCGAAGCACTGCACGTACGGGCGGTCGGCGGGGGCGGTGCGGCGCAGCCACTCGAAGACCGGCAGGTCGTCCTCGTACACGCCGAACTTGGGGCTGGTGGGGTCGGTGGGGTGCCCGCCGCGCGGCCAGGGGTACTTCGTCGCCGCGTCCAGCGCCGCCCGGGTCAGGTTGAGGCCCACGCTGGTCAGGGTGCCGTCGTCGGCGTGGGCGAAACGCTTCGGCTCCAGCCGGGTCAGGATGCGCAGGCTCTGGGCGTTGCCCTCGAAGCCGCCGCAGCCGGCCGCGACCTCGGCGAGCACCATCTCCCCGTTGTGCCCGAAGGGCGGATGGCCGATGTCGTGGGCCAGGCAGGCGGTCTCCACCAGGTCCGGGTCGCAGCCGAGGGCCGCCCCGAGCTCCCGGCCGACCTGGGCGCACTCCAGGCTGTGCGTCAGCCGCGTCCGCGGGCTGCTGTTGAGCGCCCGGGCGTCGTCGACCGGGTCCACCACCTGCGTCTTCCCGGCCAGCCTGCGCAGCCCCGCGGAGTGCAGCATGCGGGCCCGGTCCCGCTGGAACGACGTGCGGCCGGGCCGCTTGTCGGGCTCGGGCACGTAGCGCTCGGTGTCGGCTTCGCTGTAGGGGGCGTAGTCGGTCGCCGCAGGGTGGTTCGCGTCCATACCGCGACGGTAGCGGGCGCGACCCGGTACCGGCGGCTACGCCGTGGCCAGCTGCGCCGCGGCGGCGGGACCCGCCGTGCCGGCCAGCGCCCGGTCGTAGTGGTGCAGCACCAGCGCCGCCATCGCCGGATGCGCGCCGAGCGGGGCGGCGGCGATCCACGGCGCCGCGGCGGCCGCCGCGGTCGCGAAGCGGCCCGGCGCGGCGAAGCAGGAGGCCACCGCGACCCGGTCCCGGCCGTCGGCCGACAGCTGCCGCACCGCCGCGGCGACGTCCGGCCCGCCCGACGCGTACGCGGGCACCACCGGCACCCCACCGCCCAGCCGGGCCTGCAGCAGCGCGGCCGTCGCCTCGGTGTCCCGGGCCGACTGCGGGTCCCTGGACCCTGCGGCGGCCAGCACGATCCCGGCACGCCGGGCGGCCCGCGGGAGGCCCGTGCGCCAGCCCGCCTCGCCCAGGCGGTCGTACAGCGCCTCGGCGAGCAGCGGGTGCGGGCCGAGCGGCGCCGCGACCCGCCCCCGCAGGTGGGGCGCACGGGCCAGCGCCCCGGGGACGTCCCGCTTGACGTGGTGGCCGCGGGTCAGCATCAGTGGCACCAGGACGGCCTCGCCGCGCAGGGCCGCAAGGGTGTCGTCCAGCGACGGCTCGTCGATCTCGATGTGGCCGAGCCGCACGGCCAGCCCCGGGCGCAGGTCCCTGATCCGCTCCAGCAGGGCGTGCGCGGTGCGCAGCGCCTCCGGGTCGCGGCTGCCGTGCGCGACGGCGACCAGGACGGGGCGGCGGGGTGCCGCGGAGCGCAGCGTCACCCGGGAGAGCTGGCTGCTGAGCTGCGTGGTGATCCGGGACATGAGCTGCGCCGTACTGTCGAAGTGGTCCGGTCCTGGCACGCCGTGCGGCGCGGGTTCCTCGGCCGTCATGCACCGAGTGTGGCGAGCGGGGGTTGCCACCCCGTTGCACCGAGATGACGACTGGTTTCCGCCACTTCACACTCCGTGCGGGCGGGTGTGAGGGGCGCCCGCAGAGCGTGCGTCAGCGGCGCTTCCAGTCCCCGCCCTCGATGGGGCGCCCCTTCTCGCGCAGCTCCCGTTCGTGGTCCGCGGCCGCCAGGTACACCCATGCGGGCACCGTCCGCCCGGCGTAGGTGCGCACGTCGCGGACCACCCGCTCGTACAGGTTCCCGGCGGCGCCCGGGCTGTACTCCTCCAGGCGGTCCAGGTCCGCGAGCACCTCCTGGTACAGGTCTTCGACCGGATGGATGACGTCGCCGTGGATGCGGCCGCGGTCGTCGGCCACGGCGTACGGGTAGCCCGGACCGTCGAAGAGCAGCGCGCCGTGCAGCACGGCGGGCGTCTCGGACGTCGTCCGGCCGCGCAGCAGCCAGGAGTGGTTGATCTCGCCGGGCCGCAGGGTCCCGTACACGAAGAACGGGAGGCGGGAATGGTCGTCACGCATCACCCTCATGGAACCGCAGGGACGTACGGGACGTCGACTCGGACGTGGAACGAAGCCTGAACCGGAAGACGCCAGGGGTACGCGTGGGGGCCGTGCTGCCGCGTCTGCGGCGGCTCGCGCGGCTGCCACAGCTACCGCGGTCCAGACGGGGGCGGCGGCACCTGCTGTGGGCCGCCGTGGCCCTGGGCGTGCTGGCGCTGCTGCCCGCCACGTGGCTCCAGGTCACCGCGGACGACCGGGTCCGTACGGTGGCGGACGCCCCCGCGGAGCCCGTCGCCGTCGTCTTCGGCGCGGGCCTGTGGAACGGCGAGCCCTCCCCCTACCTGGCCCACCGCCTCGACGCGGCCGCCGAACTGTGGACGGCGCGCAAGGTGCGGGCGGTCCTCGTCACGGGCGACAACAGCCGCACCGACTACGACGAGCCGACCGCGATGCGGGACTACCTGGCCGCACACGGCGTGCCCCGTGACAAGGTCGTCCTCGACTACGCCGGCTTCGACACCTGGGACTCCTGCGCCCGGGCCCGGCGCGTCTTCGGCGTCGACAGGGCGCTGCTGGTGAGCCAGGGCTTCCACATACGGCGGGCGCTGGCGCTGTGCGGGGCGGCCGGGATCGAGGCGTACGGGATCGGGGTCGACGAGCGGCACGACGCGACCTGGTACTACGGGGGGACCCGCGAGGTCGCGGGAGCCGTGAAGGCCGCGTTCGACGCCGCGTTCACCCCGGACCCCCGCTTCCTCGGCCCCCGCGAGGCCGGCGTCCAGCGCGCCCTGGGGTGACCTCCGCCCCGGACCGGGCTACCCCGTGTCGCCGCGTGCGGGTGCGTTGTGGTTGCTGTTGGGGTTTCTTCCCCGCCCGCCCGCCCGATTGCCCGGCGCGGTCAGTGACCGCCTCGCGCGGTCGTTGTGGGGTCGGTGCCGCGCCGGGGCACGCCCCCAGCCTTCGGCCGGGGGGACCCCCACCTCGGCGCTCGCGGCGCTGCCCCACGTCATGCGGCGCCGCGCGCACCGCTCGTCGCCTGCGGGGGCACCCCGCCACACCCCCTCCGGTCGTATGGGCGACTAACGGCCGGACGGGGTTCAGAGAGCGGTCCGGGGTGGCCGCAGGTGCCTTTCTGAACCCCCACCGGCCGTCATGCGCCCCAACCCGCGGAAGGGGGTGTGGCGGGGTGCGCCCATGGGGGTCCCCCCGGCCGAAGGTTGGGGGAGACGAGCGGCGGACCCGGGCGCCGAACGATGTAGGGCCAAACCGCGAGCGCTGTGGGGGTCCCCCCGGCCGAAGGCTGGGGGAGACGTGCGCCGGCGCGGCACCGACCCCACCCGAACAGAGCGCAGGCCCGCACTGACCGCGCCGGGCAATCGGGAGGGCGGGCGGGAACCCCCCCCCCACCGCAACCACAACGCACCCGCACACGGCAAACGACCCGCACCCTCACACCCCGCACAGCCCCGCAGGGAGCGCACCGTACGCCGGGCGTAACGCCCCCGCCCGGGGGGCGAAACACCGGCGCCGCATCGTGGGCGGCATGAGCGCCAGCGGAACCGTCGACACCCACTGCCCCTACTGCGCCCTGCAGTGCGGAATGGGCCTCCGCCGCACCGCCGGGGGCAGCCGCATCCCGGACGTCGTGGAGCGCGACTTCCCCGTGAACAAGGGCGCCCTGTGCGGCAAGGGCCGCACCGCGCCCGCCGTGCTGGCCCCGGAGGCACGGCTGACCGGGCCCCTGGTCAGGGACCGCGCCTCGGGGCGGCTGGAGCCGGCCCCCTGGGAGGACGCCCTGGACCGGGTCGCGGAAGGCCTGCTGCGGGTGCGGGCCGCCCACGGCCCCGACGCGGTCGGCGTCTTCGGCGGCGGGGGCCTGACCAACGAGAAGGCGTACGCCCTCGGCAAGTTCGCCCGGGTCGTGCTGCGGACGTCCCAGATCGACTACAACGGCCGCTTCTGCATGTCCTCCGCCGCGGCCGCCCACACCAGGGCCTTCGGCCTGGACCGGGGCCTGCCGTTCCCGCTGGCGGACGTCGCGCGGACGGGCTGCGTGATCCTGGTCGGCTCGAACCTCGCCGAGACGATGCCGCCCGCGCTGCGCTACTTCACGGAGCTGAAGGAGAACGGCGGCCGCCTGATCGTCGTGGACCCGCGCCGTACGCGCACCGCCGAGCACGCCGACCTGCACCTGCAGCCGCGCCCCGGCACCGACCTCGCCCTCGCGCTCGGCCTGCTGCACCTGGTGGTCGCGGAGGGCCGCGTGGACGAGGACTTCGTCGCGGAGCGGACGACCGGCTGGCCGGAGGCGCGGGCCTCGGCGATGTCGCTCTGGCCGGAGCTGGTCGAGCGGATCACCGGAGTGCCGGTGCCCAGGCTCCGGGAGGCGGTGGAGCTGTTCTGCGGCGTGCCGGAGGCGATGGTGCTGACCGCGCGCGGCCCGGAGCAGCAGTCGAAGGGCACGGACACGGTGAGCGCGTGGATCAACCTGTGCCTGGCGACGGGCCGCGCGGGGCGCCCGCTGTCGGGGTACGGCTGTCTCACGGGGCAGGGCAACGGCCAGGGCGGCCGGGAGCACGGCCAGAAGGCCGATCAGCTGCCCGGCTACCGCAGGCTCGACGACCCGGCGGCGCGCGCCCACGTGGCCCGGGTGTGGGGGGTCGACCCGGACGACCTGCCGGGGCCGGGGCGCAGCGCGTACGAACTGCTGGACGCGCTGGGCCGGGACGTGAAGGGCCTGCTGTTGATGGGCTCCAACCCGGTGGTCTCCGCGCCGCGGGCGGCGCACGTCACGGAGCGCATCGCGGCGCTGGACTTCCTCGCCGTGTGCGACGTGGTGCTGTCGGAGACGGCGGCGATGGCCGACGTGGTGCTGCCGGTGACGCAGTGGGCCGAGGAGACGGGGACCACGACGAACCTGGAGGGCAGGGTGCTGCTGCGGCGCAAGGCCCTGGACCCGCCGGAGGGCGTGCGCAGCGACCTGTACGTGCTGAACGGGCTGGCCGCGCGCCTGGGCCGGGAGAAGGGCTTCCCTGCCGACCCGGAGGAGGTCTTCGAGGAGTTGCGCCGCGCGTCGGCGGGCGGGCCCGCGGACTACTCCGGGATCACCTACCGCCGCATCGAGGCGGAGGACGGGGTGTTCTGGCCGTGCCCGGACGTCCCGGCCGGGGACGCCGGGGCGCACCCGGGCACGCCCCGGCTGTTCCTCGACCGGTTCGCGACGCCGGACGGCCGGGCCAGGTTCGTGCCGGTGCTGCACCGGCCGGCGGCCGAGGAGCCGGACGGGGACTTCCCGCTGTACCTGACGACCGGACGGGTGCTGGCGCAGTACCAGTCGGGCGCCCAGACCCGGCGGGTGGCGGAGCTGAACGCCGCCGCGCCCGGTCCGTTCGTGCAGCTCCATCCGCGGCTCGCCGAGCGCATCGGTGTCGCCGAGGGCGACCCGGTCGCCGTCACGTCGCGCCGCGGCCGTGCGGTGGCGCCTGCCAGGGTGGACCGCGCCATCCGTCCGGACACGGTCTTCATGCCCTTCCACTGGGCGGGCGAGGGCCGCGCGAACACCCTCACCAACCCGGCGCTCGACCCGACCTCCCGCATGCCGGAGTTCAAGGTGTGCGCGGTCCGCGTCGAGCGGGCGCAGCCGCGGGCCATCGACGTCTGATATCGCTGTTGATATACGGGCATCCTGCCTGATATCAACCGGGAGGTCGTCATGGCACGCACGGTCATCGATCTGGACGACGCGATGCTCGCCTTCGCCCAGCGGCAGCTCGGCACCAAGACGAAGCGCGAGACGATCAACCTGGCCCTGTCGATAGCGGCCGGGACGAGCGCCGACGACCGTGCCCGCGGGCTCGCATGGCTCCAGGAGCACGCCGAGGACGTCCTGGACTTCGACTACCTGGCGGAGCAGGAGCGCGGCGGCCGATGAGCTACCTCGCTGACACCTCGGCGGTGTGGCGCCTGTTGCGGCGGCAGATCCCCGAGCCGTGGCCCACGCATGTGGCCCGGGGGCTGGTCGCCATGTGTCCGCCGGTCGAAGCCGAGTTGATGACCGGTGTGCGCTCCGATCGCGAGTACGAGCCGTTTCTCGCCGTACTGCGCCGGACCTTCGGCTGGTGCCCGGCGCTCGACGATCCCTGGCGCCGGATCCACGCCGTGCAGCGTGATCTGATCGCCATCGGGCACCACAGGGGACCGTCGCCCATGGACATCCTCATCGCGCTGACCGCGGAGGCCCGCGGCCTGACCCTGATCCACGCCGCTCAGGACTTCGCGTCGGTGGCCAAGGTCCGGCCCGGGATCGCCATGATCAGGGTCGACCGGCCGTAGCCGGAGGCCGCTTCGGGCTCACAGTGGGGCCGGGCGGGCGCTGAGGGCACTGTTCCCCGGGGGAAACGACGGGGATGCGGCCGGGTAACAGCGGCGCCGCAGGCTCGTGCCATGAGGATGGTGGTGGTCGGCGGCGGAATGGCGGGGGCGCGCCTCGCGCAGCGTCTGGCGCCCTCCGGCGCGGACGTCACGGTGATCGGCGAGGAGCGGCACGCCCCGTACAACCGGGTGCTGCTCGCGGAGGTGCTGGCGGGCCGGTACGCGCCGGAGGTGGTCGCGCTGCCGGGGGTGCCCGGCACGGTGGTGCGCCGGGGTGTCCGGGTGGTGCGGATCGACCGCGACGAGCGGGCCGTGGTCTGCGACGACGGTGGCGTGGTCCGGTACGACCGGCTGGTGCTGGCGACCGGCTCCAATCCGGTGCTGCCGCCGCTGCGCGGGCTGTTCGCGGAGGACGGCGGCACGTTCCCGGAGGGGGTGCACGCCTTCCGCACGATGGACGACTGCCTGGCACTCTCGGCGGCGGTACGTCCCGGGGCGCGTGCGGTGGTCGTCGGCGGCGGGCTGCTCGGGGTGTCGGCGGCGCGGGCGCTGGCGGCGCGCGGGGCGCAGGTGGTGGTCGCCACCCAGGGCGAGCATCTGATGGAACGCCATCTGGACGAGGCCGCCTCGCAGTTGCTGCGCGCGCACCTGGAGGGCCTGGGCGTCGAGGTGCACACCCAGTGCCGGGTGCGTGGTCTGCTGACCCGGGACGAAGACGGGGCCGGGGTCGCGCGGCCCTCCCGGCGGCTGCGGCCGGCCGTGGCGGCGCGTACGGGAGGCGGGTCCGCCGGGGCGCGCCCGCTGACCCTGCCCCGCGGCGCCGCCGGCGACGGCCGGGCGGCGCGGTCCGTGGTCACCGCGGTCGAACTCGCCGACGGCTACCGCCTCGGCACCGACCTGGTCGTGCTGGCCTGCGGCGTCCGGCCGCGCGTCGGGCTCGCCCAGGCGGCGGGGCTGGCGGTCGCCAAGGGGGTGGTCGTGGACGACGCGCTGCGCACCTCGGACCCGTCGGTCCACGCGATCGGCGACTGCGCCCAGCACGGCGGCGTCGTCTACGGCCTCGCGGGCCCGGCCACCGAGCAGGCGGACGCGCTGGCGGACGTCCTGACGGCCGACCCCGCGCCCCGGTACGGCGGCACCCGTTCGCTGACCCGGCTCACCCTCAACGGCCCGGCGGCCCTGGACATCGCCTCCTTCGGCGAGACCACGCCCGCCCCGGGCGACGACGTGCTCCGCCTCGCAGACGCCACGCGCGGCGCGTACCGGAAGGTCGTCCTGCGCGGTGACCGCCTCGTCGGCGGCATCCTCCTCGGCGACCTCGGCACCGTGGGCACGCTCGCCCGCACCTGGGAGGGCGACGAGCCGCTGCCCGTTCCCCCGCTCCACCTGCTCACCGACAACGGAGGGTCCTGACATGACCACGCCCACCATCGTCCTCGTCGGCCACGGGATGGTCGGACAGCGGTTCCTGGAGGCGCTGGCCGACCGCGGCCTGACCTCCCGCGCCCGGGTGGTGGTGCTCTGCGAGGAGCCCCGCCCGGCGTACGACCGCGTCCACCTCAGCTCGTACTTCGCCGGCACCGGCCCGGAGGGGCTCTCCCTGGTGGAGGCCGGCTTCATGGCGGAGCACGGCATCGAACTCCACCTGGGCGACCCGGCGGTCGCCGTGGACCGCCGGGCCCGGACCGTCACCGCCCGCTCCGGGCTCACGGTCGGCTACGACACCCTGGTGCTCGCCACCGGCTCGTACCCCTTCGTGCCGCCGGTCCCCGGCAAGGACGCGACGGGGTGCTTCGTCTACCGCACCATCGAGGACCTGCTGGCGATCGAGGAGTACGCGATGACCTCGCGCACCGGCGCGGTCGTCGGCGGGGGGCTGCTCGGGCTGGAGGCGGCCGGCGCGCTCAAGGGGCTCGGGCTGGACACGCACGTCGTGGAGTTCGCGCCCCGGCTGATGCCGGTGCAGGTCGACGAGGGCGGCGGCGAGGCGCTGCGGCGCACGGTCGAGGGCATGGGCGTGACCGTCCACACGGGGGTGGGCACGCAGGAGATCGTCACGACCGCCGACGGCTCGGTCCGGGCCATGGCGCTGTCGGACGGCTCGTCGCTCGACGTCGACCTGGTGGTCTTCTCCGCGGGCGTACGGCCGCGCGACCAGCTCGCCCGTGAGTGCGGGCTGCCGGTCGGCGAGCGCGGCGGGATCGTCGTCGACGCGACCTGCCGCACCGAGGACCCGCGGGTCTACGCGATCGGCGAGTGCGCCCTGGCCTCGGACGGCCGGGTGTACGGCCTGGTGGCGCCGGGCTACGACATGGCGGAGACCGCGGCGAAGGCCATCGCCGGCCAGGAGGGCTCCTTCACCGGCGCCGACACCTCCACCAAGCTGAAGCTGCTCGGCGTGGACGTGGCCTCCTTCGGCGACGCGCACGGCGCGACCGCGGGCTGCCTCGACGTGGTCTACTCCGACTCGCGCTCCGGGGTCTACAAGAAACTGGTCGTCTCGCCGGACGGCGTGCTGCTGGGCGGCATCCTCGTCGGCGACGCCGAGCAGTACGGCATGCTGCGCCCGCTCACCGGCTCGGTGCCCCCGGTCCCCGCGGAGCAGTTGGTGCTCCCGGCGGGCGCCGGCTCCCCCGTGGCGCTGGGCCCGTCGGCGCTGCCGGACGAGGCGGTGATCTGCTCCTGCCACAACGTCACCAAGGGCACGATCCGCGGGGCGGTCACGGAGCACGGCTGCACGACGGTCCCCGAGGTGAAGAAGTGCACCAGGGCCGGGACAGGCTGCGGCAGTTGCGTGAAGGTGCTGGGCCAGTTGGTCACCGCCGAGCTGGAGGCCTCCGGCGTCGAGGTCGACAAGGGGCTGTGCGGCTGCTTCGCCCAGACCCGCCAGGAGCTCTACGAGATCGTGCGGGCGCTGCGGATCACCGGTTTCCGCGAGCTGCTCGACCGTCACGGCCGCGAGGGCGCACGCGGCGGCGACGGCTGCGAGGTCTGCAAGCCGGCCGTCGGGTCGATCATCGCCTCGCTCGCCCCGGCGATCGGCGCCTCCGGTTACGTCCTGGACGGCGAGCAGGCCGCGCTGCAGGACACCAACGACCACTTCCTGGCCAACCTGCAGAGAAACGGCTCGTACTCGATCGTGCCCCGCATCCCGGGCGGGGAGATCACCCCGGAGAAGCTGATCGTCATCGGAGAGGTGGCCCGCGACTTCGGCCTCTACACCAAGATCACCGGGGGCCAGCGGATCGACCTGTTCGGCGCCCGGGTCGACCAGCTCCCGATGATCTGGGCCCGGCTGGTGGACGCCGGCTTCGAGTCCGGGCACGCGTACGGCAAGGCGCTGCGCACCGTGAAGTCCTGCGTCGGGCAGACCTGGTGCCGCTACGGCGTGCAGGACAGCGTCCGCATGGCCATCGACCTGGAACTGCGCTACCGGGGCCTGCGGTCCCCGCACAAGCTCAAGTCCGCCGTCTCCGGCTGCCAGCGCGAGTGCGCGGAGGCGCGGAGCAAGGACTTCGGCGTGATCGCCACCGCGAGCGGCTGGAACCTCTACGTCGGTGGCAACGGCGGCGCCACCCCGCGTCACGCGGACCTGCTCGCCCAGGACCTGAGCGACGCCGAACTGGTCCGGCTGGTCGACCGCTTCCTGATGTTCTACATCCGCACCGCCGACCGCCTGGAGCGCACCTCCGCCTGGCTGGAGCGGATCGAGGGCGGGCTCGGCCACGTACGCGACGTCGTCGTCCACGACTCGCTCGGCATCTGCGGGGAGCTGGAGCGGCTGATGGCCGACCACGTCGCGCACTACCGCGACGAGTGGGCGCAGACGCTGGGGGACCCGGAGCGGCTGCGGCGCTTCGTCTCCTTCGTCAACGCGCCCGGCGTGCCCGACCCCTCGGTCCGCTTCGTCCCCGAGCGGGACCAGGTCAAGCCCGACCTCGACCTGCTCGCCGGCCCCGTGCTCCCCGTCCGCACCCTCGAAGGGACCACCACCGCATGAACGTCGAAGTCCTCCTCCCCGGCACCGCCGGCTGGTTCGCCGTCTGCGACCACGACGTCCTCACCCCCGGCCGCGGCGTCGCCGCCCTCCTCCCCGACGGCCGGCAGGCGGCCCTCTTCACCGACCGGCACGGGCGCCCGTACGCCATCGACAACCGCGACCCCTTCACCGGCGCCTACGTCCTGTCCCGCGGCCTGCTCGGCTCCACCGCCGAGGGCCGGGCCTTCGTCGCCTCCCCGCTGCTCAAGCAGCGCTTCGACCTGGAGGACGGCCGCTGCCTCGACGACGAGGCGGTCTCGGTGCCGGCCTTCCCGGTGCGGGTGCGGTGACGGGCCGGGCGCCTGCTTGAATCGGCCCATGGCCGAGGTCGAGGTGCTGCGCGTGTTCATCGGTCCCGAGGGGCGGGGCGGGAACCTGCTCGGGGTGGTGCGGGACGGCGCGTCCGTACCCGGGACGCAGGCGCGGCGGCGGTTCGCCGCGGAGCTCGGCTACAGCGAGACCGTGTTCGTCGACGACGCCGCACGCGGCGTCGTCGACATCTGGACGCCGAGCGTACGGCTGCCCTTCGCGGGCCATCCGATGGTGGGGACGGCGTGGCTGCTCGGGGCGGAGGTGCTGCGGCCGCCGGCCGGAGAGGTGAAGGCCTGGACGGAGGGCGCTTTCACCTGGGTGCGCGGGCGCGCGGAGTGGGCATCGGGGCGTCGCACCCAGCGGTTCGGCTCACCCGAGGAAGTGGACGCGCTCCCCGCGCCACCGCCCGGTGAGGGCTGGCTCTACGCCTGGGCCTGGGCGGACGAGGCGGCCGGACGCGTCCGGGCACGGGCCTTCCCGCGACGCGGCGACGGGATCGTGGAGGACGAGGCGACGGGCGCCGCGGCGCTCGTGCTCACCGGCGAGCTGGGACGCCCGCTGGACGTCCGCCAGGGCGTGGGCT
This sequence comes from Streptomyces sp. NPDC059718, assembly GCF_042733315.1. Classification (NCBI taxonomy): domain Bacteria; kingdom Bacillati; phylum Actinomycetota; class Actinomycetes; order Kitasatosporales; family Streptomycetaceae; genus Streptomyces; species Streptomyces sp. NPDC059718. The sequence continues at coordinate 337,284 of NZ_JBHWGA010000003.1, read as the reverse complement.
CACAGATCCTGACCCGGTTCCACCCCGACGGCACCGTCGACATCGGCGGCCGGGTGTCCCCCGCCCCCTGACCGGCCGCCCGTCCAGCACGCATCCCGATGGGCCCGGCGCGACGGCGAACCCGGCGGTCGCCCCCGCCTGGCACGGCGCCTCGCACCGCACCCGGACCCGGATTCCGGTCGCCCTCCGACGCCACTGCCGCGTCTCCCCTCCCAGAGGGAAACGTCGGACCCGCCGGGCTCCCCTGTTGGGGCAGACGGCCGCACCGGCATACGGGTCACCCCGGATCGCTGCCGACACGAGACCACCACGCGAGCGCCCGCAATCCGCCCCTCACACCGCGGCCCGGCCCGCAGGCATGTGCAACCGCACGCCGCCGCGGCCGCACCTCGCGTCGGCCGCCCGGGGCCCGTGGCCCTCGGCGGCAACCGCCGTGCGCTGGACGGCGCGTGTGCCACCACCCCGCGACCCCCGCCCAAGGGCTTCGGACGGCGGGCCTCGCCGCCGGCGCACCGGGGTCCGGGCCGGCCGCACCTCGCGTCGGCCGCCCGGGGCCCGCCGCCCCGCGGCTCCCGACGGACGCCGTCCCCCTCCACCCGCGGTGCCCCGCGGCAACGACCGTACGCAGGACGGCGCCTGCGCCGCCGGTGCGCCGCCGCACGGGAGGCCTCCGGCCGGTGGTCCCCGTGGCCGGCGCCCCACGGCGTCCGGCCCCGGCCACGCCGCGCTTCACGCCCCGCGTCATCGCTCTGACCTGCGGCTTCGACCACTCGCGGGTTCCGGATGCGGATCTTCGGCGGGGCGGTGATGCTGAGAGAAGTGCCACTCACGGCGAGGAGGACAGCGATGTCCATGTTCGACAAGATCAAGGCCAAGCTGAAGGGCCACGAGAGCCAGTCCCAGAAGGGCATCGACAAGGGCGGCGACATGCTGGACGAGAAGACCGGCGGGAAGTACCAGCGCCAGGTCGACACCGCTCAGGACAAGCTGGGCGACGAGTTCGGCACCGGCGGCACCGGCGAGGACCGTCCCCCGCACTCCTGACGCCGACGGGCCGTCGCGCACCCGTGTGGAGGGCGGCGCGGCGGCCCTACGCTGGCCCGCATGGCTTGGAGCGCGCACGACATCCCCGACCAGAGCGGCCGCACGGCCGTCGTCACCGGTGCGAACAGCGGCATCGGCTACTGCACCGCCCGCGAGCTCGCCCGCAAGGGCGCCAGGGTGCTGCTCGCCTGCCGCAGCGAGACGCGCGGCAAGGAGGCCGTCGACCGCCTGAAGGCCGAGGTGCCCGACGCCCGCGCCGGATACCGCCACCTCGACCTGGGCGACCTGTCCTCGGTGCGCGCCTTCGCCGCCGGGTACGACGGCACCGCGCTGGACCTGCTGGTCAACAACGCCGGTGTGATGGCCCTGCCGCACGGCACCACCGCCGACGGCTTCGAGACCCAGATGGGCGTGAACCACCTCGGCCACTTCGCCCTCACCGGGCTGCTGCTGCCGCGCCTGCTGGCCACCCCGGGAGCGCGGGTCGTCTCCGTCTCCAGCAGCATGCACGCGGTCGCCACCATCGACCCCGGTGACCTCAACAGCGAGCGCCACTACCGCCGTTGGGTCGCCTACGCCCGTTCCAAGAGCGCCAACCTGCTCTTCGTCCACGAGCTGTCCCGGCGGCTGGCGGCCGCGGGCGCCGGCACCGTCGTCGCGGCGGCGCACCCCGGCTACGCGAGCACCGGGTTGCAGACCCGCGCCGCGCGCATGGAGAACCGCCGGACCGTCGAACGCGTGGTGAGCCTCGGCAACCGGGTGATCGCCCAGTCCGCGGACGCCGGCGCGCTCCCGCTGCTGTACGCCGCCACGGCCCCCGGTGTGCTCCCCGACTCCTTCACCGGTCCCCGCTTCCAGGGCTGGCGCGGCTCCCCGGCCCCCTCCTGGCGCGCCCCGTGGACCCGCGACGACCGGGCGGGCGAGCTGCTGTGGGCGGCCTCCGAACAACTGACGGGCGTCCGCTACGAACTGCCCGCGGCGGGGTGAGCCGCCGCGTCCCGCGCCCTCTGCCATGACGGTGAATCCGACAGACCGTGGCGGGGGGTTCACGCTGTGTTGGTGAAGACGTCGGGGGGCGCACCCTAGCCTTCCGGTGCGCGACCCGCCCGCGGCGATGGGTCCGGGCGGGCCACCCCGTCGTCCCTGGAGTGATCGTGGAACGTCGAACCTTCTTGCGCGGAGCGGTGGTCGGCAGCTCGGCGGCCGCCTTCGGTGGCACCCTGATGCGCGGTGCGGTCCACGCCGCACCCGCCCAGCCCGGTGCCGGCCCCTACGGCGCGCTGCAGGCGCCCGACGCCAACGGCATCGCCCTGCCCGGCGGTTTCACCAGCCGTGTCGTCGCCCGCTCCGGCCAGAAGGTCGCGGGCACGTCGTACACCTGGCACAGCGCGCCCGACGGCGGCGCGTGCTTCGCCGACGGCACCGGCTGGATCTACGTCTCCAACTCGGAGATCGACCCGAACGGCGGTGCGAGCGCGGTGCGGTTCAACGCCTCGGGCAGCGTCACGGGCGCCTACCGCATCCTCTCCGGCACCCGGCAGAACTGCGCGGGCGGCAGGACGCCCTGGAACAGCTGGCTGTCCTGCGAGGAGGTCAGCCTCGGCCACGTGTACGAGACCGACCCCCGGGGCGTGGAGGCGGCCGTGCGCCGCGCCGCCATGGGCAGGTTCAAGCACGAGGCGGCCGCCGCCGACCCCGTGCGCAAGGTGGTCTACCTGACCGAGGACGAGACCAACGGCTGCTTCTACCGGTTCGTCCCGGCCACTTGGGGCGACCTGTCGGCCGGGACCCTGCAGGTGCTGGTCGCCGGCACCGCCGCCTCGGGCTCGTTCACCTGGGCGAACGTGCCCGACCCCGACGGCTCCCCGACCGCCACCCGCAGCCAGGTGTCCGGCGCGAAGAGGTTCAACGGCGGCGAGGGCTGCCACTACGCCGACGACACCGTCTGGTTCACCACCAAGGGCGACAACCGCGTCTGGCGGCTCGACCTGGCCGCCGGCACCTACGCGCTGGCGTACGACGACTCCCTCGTCTCCGGCAGCGCCCCGCTGACGGGTGTGGACAACATCACCGGCAGCTCCTCGGGTGACCTCTACGTCGCCGAGGACGGCGGCACCATGGAGATCTGCCTGATCACCCCGGACGACGTCGTCTCGCCGTTCCTGCGGGTCGGCGGCCAGTCCGCCTCCGAGATCACCGGTCCCGCCTTCTCCCCCGACGGCACCCGGCTGTACTTCTCCTCGCAGCGCGGCACGAGCGGCAGTTCGTCGGGCGGCATCACCTACGAGGTGCGCGGCCCGTTCCGTTCGTAGCCGGGCGGAACGGAAGCGGGGGCGGCACCTTCGCACAAAGGTGCCGCCCCCGGTGAGGGTGGGAGATGGTCTTCCGGGCCGGGCTACCGGCAGTCGCTGCCCTTGCTCTGCGCCGCGGCCCGGCCCGCCTCCAGGCGGGCGACGGGGATGCGGAACGGGGAGCAGGAGACGTAGTCCAGGCCCACCTCGTGGAAGAAGTGGACGGACTCGGGGTCGCCGCCGTGCTCGCCGCACACGCCGAGCTTGAGGTCGGGCCGGGTGGCGCGGCCGGCCTCCGCGGCGGAGCGGACGAGGGCGCCGACACCCTCCTTGTCGATGGTCTCGAACGGGGAGACGCCGAAGATGCCCTTCTCCAGGTAGGCGGTGAAGAAGCTCGCCTCGACGTCGTCGCGGCTGAAGCCCCAGACCGTCTGGGTCAGGTCGTTGGTGCCGAAGGAGAAGAACTCGGCGGCCTCGGCGATCTGGGCGGCGGTCAGGGCGGCGCGGGGCAGCTCGATCATCGTGCCGAGGGTGAGGCTGAGCTCGGTGCCCGTGGCGGCCTCGACCTCGGCGATGACGGCCTCGGCCTCCTCACGGACGATCTCCAGCTCCTGGACGGTGCCCACCAGCGGGATCATGATCTCGGCCCGCGGGTCGCCCTTGGCGTTCCTGCGCTCCGCGGCGGCCTCGGCGATCGCCCGTACCTGCATGGCGAACAGACCGGGGATGACCAGGCCGAGGCGGACACCGCGCAGGCCGAGCATCGGGTTCTGCTCGTGGAGCTTGTGGACGGCCTGCAGCAGGCGCAGGTCGTTCTCGTTGGCGTCCTTGCGGGACTCGGCGAGCGCGACCCGCACCGACAGTTCGGTGATGTCGGGCAGGAACTCGTGCAGCGGCGGGTCCAGCAGGCGCACGGTCACCGGCAGCCCGTCCATCGCCTCGAAGAGCTCGATGAAGTCGGACCGCTGCAGCGGCAGCAGCGCGGAGAGCGCCTTGTCGCGTTCGGAGTCGGTGTCGGCGAGGATCAGCCGCTCCACCATCTCGCGGCGCTCGCCGAGGAACATGTGCTCGGTGCGGCACAGGCCGATGCCCTGGGCGCCGAAGCGGCGGGCGCGGGAGGCGTCCTCGGCGTTGTCGGCGTTGGCGCGCACCCGCAGCCGGCGGACCCGGTCCGCGTACGCCATGATCCGGTGCACGGCCCGCACCAGCTCGTCTGCGTCGTCGGCGCCGGCGTGCATGCGGCCCTCGAAGTACTCCACGACCGGGGACGGCACGACCGGCACCTTGCCGAGGTAGACCTTGCCGGAGGAGCCGTCGATGGACAGGACGTCGCCCTCCTCGACGACGACCCCGCCCGGCGCGGTCATCCGGCGCCGCTTGGTGTCGACCTCGAGCTCCTCGGCGCCGCAGACGCAGGTCTTGCCCATGCCGCGGGCGACGACGGCCGCGTGCGAGGTCTTGCCGCCGCGCGAGGTGAGGATGCCCTCGGCCGCGATCATGCCGTTGAGGTCGTCGGGGTTGGTCTCGCGGCGGATGAGGATGACCTTCTCGCCGGAGCGCGACCACTTCACGGCGGTGTACGAGTCGAAGACGGCCTTGCCGACGGCCGCGCCCGGGGAGGCGGCGATGCCCCAGCCGATCCGCTCGGCCTTCGCCTTCTCGTCGAAGCGGGGGAACATCAGCTGCGCCAGTTGCGCGCCGTTGACCCGCTGCAGCGCCTCGGCCTCGTCGATCAGGCCCTGGTCGACCAGCTGGGTGGCGATGCGGAAGGCGGCGGCGGCGGTGCGCTTGCCGACGCGGGTCTGCAGCATCCACAGCTTGCCGCGCTCGATGGTGAACTCGATGTCGCACAGGTCCTTGTAGTGCGTCTCGAGGGTCTCCATGATCTGCATCAGCTGGTCGTAGGACGTCTTGTCCAGCTGCTCCAGCTCGGCGAGCGGCACGGTGTTGCGGATGCCCGCCACGACGTCCTCGCCCTGCGCGTTGCTCAGGTAGTCGCCGTACACGCCCTGGTGGCCGGTGGCCGGGTCGCGGGTGAAGGCGACGCCGGTGCCGGAGTCGGAGCCGAGGTTGCCGAAGACCATGGAGCAGACGTTGACGGCCGTGCCGAGGTCGCCGGGGATGCGCTCCTGGCGGCGGTAGAGCTTGGCGCGCTCTCCGTTCCACGAGTCGAAGACGGCGCGGACGGCCAGGTCCATCTGCTCGCGCGGCTCCTGCGGGAAGTCCCGCCCGGTCTCCTTGGCGACGACGGCCTTGAACTGCTCGACCAGGCCCTGCAGGTCGCCCGCGTCCAGGTCGAGGTCGTCGTGGGTGCCCTTGGCCCGCTTGGCGTCCTCCAGCGCGTCCTCGAAGAGTTCGCCGTCGACACCCAGCACGGTCTTGCCGAACATCTGGATGAGGCGCCGGTAGGAGTCCCACGCGAAGCGCTCGTTGCCGGCCTGCGCGGCCAGGCCCGCGACCGAGGCGTCGGACAGGCCGATGTTGAGGACCGTGTCCATCATGCCCGGCATGCTGAACTTCGCCCCCGAGCGGACGGAGACGAGCAACGGGTCGTCCGCCTGACCGAGCTTCTTGCCCATCCTCTGCTCGAGCGCCTCGAGGTGCGCACTCACCTCGTCGCGCAGCGCCGCGGGTGCGGCGCCCGACTCCAGGTAGACCTTGCACGCCTCGGTGGTGATCGTGAAGCCCGGAGGGACGGGCAGGCCGAGGTTGGTCATCTCGGCGAGGTTCGCGCCCTTGCCGCCGAGCAGGTCCTTGAGGTCCTTGTTGCCCTCAGTGAAGTCGTAGACGAACTTCTGGATTACTTGTTCTTCCGACACGGGACTCGCTCCTCGCGGCCGGGATGCCCTGACGGCGGGGAGCGTACCCATCTCGAAGGCGCTGCAGTACGTCAATCACCAGGTCACACGGTCGTAACCACCCATCCGCCGAGAGATCGAAAGTCATGGCGTCCCTCCGGGTGAACGGGGGATGCGTTCAACCGTCGAACACATGCTCTCGCCACGTGATCGCCACAGTCGGAGCCGGTCACTCCACGTGAGGGATGGCTTGACCATGTGGCCACGACAACGATGACACTCAGTGCCACTCATTGGAGAGGTGTGGTGACACTCGGGGCGCTCATTTGAGCGATACCCTTATCAGGCGTGGCGAGAATCACTCGCTCTGCCCGCGGTTCGTCTTACAGTCCGGACGTCCCCGCGGACCGGCGAAACCTCCTCAGCCGCCCGAAGTGTCCAGCTCGGCGTCGGCGCCGACGACCACCGAGCAGTCGTACGGGTCCTCCAGCCAGCCGTCCGGGAGCACCACGCGCTTGCTCCCGGCCGTCCGTCCGCGCGGTCCCTCGGCGCCATCCGGCCATTCCTGGTCCAGGTCGAGGTCGGCGAGGTGGGCGTCGAGCTCGGCGAGGGAGGAGGTCATCGCGAGCTTGCGGCGCATCTCCGAGCCGACCGAGAAGCCCTTGGTGTACCAGGCGACGTGCTTGCGGAAGTCGATGACGCCGCGCTCCTCGTCGCCCAGCCACTCCCCCAGCAGCCCGGCGTGCCGCCGCATGACGCCGGCGACCTCGCGCAGCGTCGGGGCGGCGGGGGCGCCGCCGCCCTCGAAGGCGGCCACGAGGTCGCCGAAGAGCCACGGGCGGCCGAGGCAGCCGCGGCCGACGACGACACCGTCGCAACCGGTCTCCCGCATCATCCGGACCGCGTCCGCGGCGCTCCAGATGTCGCCGTTGCCCAGCACCGGGATCTCCGGGACGTGCTCCTTGAGGCGGGCGATCGCCTCCCAGTCGGCCGTGCCGCCGTAGTGCTGGGCGGCGGTCCTGCCGTGCAGCGCGACGGCGGTGACACCCTCCTCGACCGCGATCCGGCCGGCGTCCAGGTAGGTGGTGTGGTCGTCGTCGATGCCCTTGCGCATCTTGATGGTGACCGGCAGGTCGCCCGCGTTGCCGACCGCCTCGCGCAGGATCGAGCGGAGCAGGTTGCGCTTGTAGGGCAGGGCCGAGCCGCCGCCCTTGCGGGTCACCTTCGGGACCGGGCAGCCGAAGTTCAGGTCGATGTGGTCGGCGAGGTCCTCGTCGACGATCATCCGGACCGCCTTGCCGACGGTGACCGGGTCCACCCCGTACAGCTGGATCGAACGGGGCTTCTCGGTGCCGTCGAAGTGGATCAGCTGCATCGTCTTGTCGTTGCGCTCGACGAGGGCGCGGGTGGTGATCATCTCCGAGACGAAGAGCCCCTTGCCGCCGGAGAACTCGCGGCACAGCGTGCGGAACGGCGCGTTGGTGATCCCCGCCATCGGTGCCAGCACCACCGGGGGCCACACGGTGTGCGGGCCGATGCGGAGTGCGGGAGCGGTGGCGTCAGCAGTCATGTGGACCATTCTCCCGTATCACCCGGGAGGGATTGGGTGTAGCGTGAAATGGTTACACACGTACAATCAATCCACCGATAGCACCGATCACGGAGACGGGAACGGCCGATGCCCGAGCTGAGCCGGCGCAGACGTCTGCTGGTGCTGGCCGTCTGCTGCATGAGCCTGCTGATCGTCAGCCTCGACAACACCATCCTCAACGTCGCGCTGCCCGCCATGCGCCGGGACCTGCACACCTCCATCTCCGGACTGCAGTGGACCATCGACGCCTACACGCTCGTGCTGGCCTCGCTGCTCATGCTCTCCGGCTCGACCGCCGACCGGATCGGCCGCCGACGGATCTTCCGCGTCGGCCTGGTGATCTTCACCGTGGCCTCCGGGCTCTGCAGCATCGCCCCCAGCCTGGAGTGGCTGGTGGTCTTCCGCATGCTGCAGGCGGTCGGCGGCTCGATGCTCAACCCCGTCGCGATGTCGATCATCACCAACGTCTTCACCGATCCGCGCGAGCGCGCGCGGGCGATCGGGGCGTGGGGCGGCGTCGTCGGCATCAGCATGGCCGCAGGGCCGATCATCGGCGGCGCGCTGGTGGAGTCGGTCGGGTGGCGCTCGGTGTTCTGGATCAACCTGCCCATCGGCCTGCTCGCCCTGGTGCTCACCGCGCTGTACGTGCCCGAGTCCCGTGCCCCCCGGCCACGCCGGATCGACCCGGCCGGACAGCTGATGGTCATCGCGCTGCTCGGCTCGCTGACGTACGCCATCATCGAGGCGCCCGCGGCGGGCTGGGGCTCCCCGGTCATCGTCGGCTGCCTCGTGCTCGCCCTGTGCTCGGCGGTGGCCCTGGTCCCGTACGAACGGCGGCGCAGGGAACCGCTGATCGATCCGCGCTTCTTCCGCAGCGCGCCCTTCAGCGGGGCGACGGTGATAGCGGTGAGCGCCTTCGCGGCCCTCGCCGGCTTCCTCTTCCTCAACACCCTGTACCTCCAGGACCAGCTTGGCATGTCCGCCCTGGACGCCGGTCTGCACCTGCTGCCGATGGCGGCCATGGCCCTGGTCTGCGCCCCGCTGTCCGGGCGCATGGTCGGCAGCCGCGGCCCGCGCCTGCCGCTGCTGCTGGCGGGCCTGGCCACCACGGCGAGCGGCGTGATGTTCGCCGCGCTGGACGCGACCGCCTCGGACGCGAGGCTGTTCACCGCGTACGTCCTGTTCGGCATCGGCTTCGGCTTCGTCAACGCCCCGATCACCAACACCGCCGTCTCCGGCATGCCGCGGACCCAGGCCGGGGTCGCCGCGGCGGTGGCCTCCACCAGCCGGCAGGTCGGGCAGTCCCTGGGCGTGGCCGTCATCGGCGCCGCGCTCGCCGCCGGGCTCGACCTCACGGCGTGGTGGATCATCACGGGCTGCGGTGTGGCGATCCTGGCCCTGGGGTGGCTGACCTCGGGCCACTGGGCGGCGGGCACCGCGGAACGCGCCGCGAAGCGGCTCAGCGCGGACGCCGCCCGCGAGCCGGTGGGCGCCCGGTGAACGAGGCCACGGCCACCCGGGTGTGGCGCGACCTGCGCACGCTCGTCCTCGAACGCAACGAACGGCGCCGCGAGGTCGCCGACGCCCTCGGCATGAGCTTCTTCCGCGTCAAGGCGCTGCGCCGGATCGCGGCGGCCCCCGTGACGCCGGGCGACCTCGCAGCCGACCTCATGACGGACCGCCCGTACGTCACGCTGGTCGTCGACGACCTCGTCCGGCGCGGGCTGGTGGAACGCACACCGCACCCGCGCGACCGGCGCCGCAAGCTCCTGGGCGTCACACCCGACGGCGCCGCGGCGGCGCAGGAGGCCGACCGCATCCTGGGCACTCCCCCACCGGGCCTGCTGCAGCTGGACACGGAGGAACTCGCCGCGCTGGACCGGGTGGTGACCAAGCTGCTGGGGTCGGCCCCGGGGTGAGCCGGGAAAGCCGGGGGCCGTTGTCGGTGCCCGGCGCTACGGTCGGTGACATGACGACGCAGATCACCGAGCCCCGCGACGCCCGTTCCCGGGCTGCGCTGACGGCACTGACCGCGCGTGGCGTCCGGCCGAAGTACCTGTTCTTCTGGGGCCATCAGCCGCGGCGCGACGGCAGCGTGGGCGCGGGCTGCCTGAGCCAGTGGTGGCCCTCGGAGTTCACCGTCGACGGCATCGGCTACGCCACGGCGGAGCACTGGATGATGGCCGGCAAGGCCCGGCTGTTCGACGACGACCGGACCCTCGCCGGGATCCTCGCCGCCCCGCACCCGAACGCCGCGAAGAAGCTGGGACGGCAGGTGCGCGGCTTCGACAACGCGACCTGGGAGCGGCACCGCGAGGAACTGGTCGTGGCGGGCAACGTCGCCAAGTTCGGCCAGGACCCGGCCCTGCGGGACTACCTGCTGGGCACCGGCTCGCGCGTGCTGGTGGAGGCCAGCCCCTTGGACCGGATATGGGGCATCGGCCTGGCCGCCGACGACGAGCACGCCGCCGATCCCGACCGGTGGCGTGGCCTGAACCTGCTGGGCTTCGCCCTCATGGAGGCGCGGCAGCGGCTGCTCACACCGCCATCGGCATAGCGCTCGGCGCGGACCGGGCGATCTCGTACAGCCGGTCCAGCCGTTCGCGGGTGGCGGCGTCCGCCGGGGAGTAGGTGACCAGCCGGGGCCCCTGGCTGGGACCGAGCCACAGGTGCGTGAAGTGGAAGGTCAGCAGACCGACCCGGGGGTTGAGGAAGCGCTTGGTGCGGTTCTCCGGTTCCTGCACCTCATGCCGCTCCCACAGCTCGCAGAACTCCGGGGAGGCCTGCTCCAGCCGCTTGACCAGGGACTTCCACGCCGGCTCCGCGAGATGCTCGGCCATCGCCGCACGGTACTTGGCGACCAGCTGCCGGCTGGTCTCGTGCCAGTCCGGCAGGCCCTCGCGCCAGGCGGGGTCGGTGAAGGCCAGCCACATGATGTTGCGGTCCTCGAAGGGGAGCCGGTCGAGGTCGTCGACCAGCCGCGCGTAGGTGCGGTTGTGGGCGATGACGTCGGTACGGCTGTTGAGGACCGCGGCCGGCAGGGGCTCCAGCTTCGCCAGCATCTCCCGGATCTGGTCCGACATCCCCGGGCACTGGGCACGCGGATTGGGGTCCGGCACCCCGGCGAGCAGGAAGAGGTGGGTGCGCTCGTTCGGGTCCAGCATCAGGGCCCGGGCGATGGAGTCGGCCACCTGGGCGGAGATCTGGATCTCCCGGGCCTGCTCGAGCCAGGTGTACCAGGTCACCCCCACCGCGGCGAGCTGTGCCACCTCCTCGCGCCGCAGCCCGGGGGTGCGGCGGCGGCGGCCGGGCGGGAGTCCGACCTGCTCGGGGGAGATCCGTTCACGGCGGCTGCGGAGGAAGGAAGCGAGCTCGCTCCGCGCTGCGGCGCTGGGAGACGTCATACCTCCAGAGTGCCTGAGGTCCCAAACCATTGCCAGGTGGTCGCGATACCTGGATAAACGCTCTCTGGTACCCCCCTGGGAACAAGGTCATCGTGGCATACGTGACCGATCACATCGAAGCCCCCGTCTCCGCCGACCTCCGTTCCCGCGCCCAGGTACGCCCCCGCGTCATCCGGGTCGGCACCGGCGGCCCGGCACCGGCAGCGAGAACCACGCCACCGGCCGCCGAGGCACCGCCCGGCCCCGCCGCGCCGGCGCTCGGCCCGCTGGGCCTGTTCACCGTGCTGCTGGGCGCGGCACTGCCGCTCATCGACTTCTTCATCGTCAACGTCGCCCTGCCCGCCATCGAGACCGACCTCGACGCGGGGGCCGCCGTGCTGGAGCTGGTCGTGGCCGGCTACGGCGTGGCGTACGCCGTGCTGCTGGTGCTCGGCGGCCGGCTCGGCGACTCCTTCGGCCGCCGCCGGCTCTTCCTCGCCGGCATGGCGGCCTTCGGCCTGACCTCGCTCGCCTGCGGCCTGGCGCCCGACGCCTGGGTGCTGGTGGGCGCCCGGGTCGCGCAAGGCGGGGCGGCCGCGCTGATGCTCCCCCAGGTACTGGCCACCATCCACTCCGCGACCGCCGGCCACCGCAGGGCCAAGGCGCTGAGCCTGTACGGCGCGACCGCGGGCCTGTCCATGGTCGCGGGCCAGATCCTCGGCGGCGTCCTGGTCGCCGCGGACATCGCGGGCACCGGCTGGCGCGCGGTCTTCCTGGTCAACGTGCCGGTCGCGGCGGCCGGGCTGCTGCTCGCGGTGCGCTCGGTGCCGGAGACCCGCTCCGACCGCCCCGCGCCGGTCGACCGGCCGGGCACCCTGCTGCTGGCGGTGTCGCTGGTGACGCTGCTGGTGCCGCTGACCGAGGGCCGGGCGGCCGGCTGGCCGGCGTGGACGTGGGTGTCGCTGGCCGTCTTCCCGTTCGCGGCCCTGGCGTTCTTCCTGGTCGAGCGGCGGGCCGACCGGGCCGGGCGGATCCCGCTCGTGCCGCCGAGCCTGTTCGCGCTCACCGGGATGCGGCGGGCGCTGCCACTGCTGGTGCCGTTCTCCATCGGCTTCGGCGGCTTCATGTTCGTGATCGCGGTCGCCCTGCAGCAGGGCCTGCGGTACGGACCGGTGGAGGCGGGCACCACGCTCGTGCCGATGGCCGTGGCGTTCTTCCTGGCCTCGCTGGCCGGGCCACGCCTGGTGGGCCGGTACGGCGGGCGCGTGGTCACCGCGGGAGGTGTCCTGCAGGGCGTCGGTGTCGCGGTGCTGGCGCTGACCGTGGCCCGCAGCTGGGAACCCGGGATGACGGCGTGGGCCCTGCTGCCGGGTGTGGCGATCGCCGGCCTCGGCCAGGGGCTGCAGCTGCCGGTGCTGTTCCGGCTGGTGCTCGCGGACGTACCGGCCGAGCGGGCCGGCGTGGGCAGCGGGGTCATGGTCACCACCCAGCAGTCGGCGCTGGCGCTGGGCGTGGCCACCCTCGGCACGCTCTTCCTCGCCCTGGCCCCCTCGCACGGGACGCGGGAGGCACTGGTCACGGTGCTGGTCGTGCAGCTCGCGGCGGTGGTCGTGACGGCGCTCGCCAGCCTGCGGCTGCCGCGCCAGGTGGCCTGAGGGGCCGCGGGGGCGGACCGGCCCGTACCGAGGAGATCGAGTGACAGCCATGCACTGACAGATATTGAAATCTGTCAGTGCATGTGTCACTGTTGTCGGCACCCCCGCACGACCTCCTCATCCCGACCAAGGAGTCCCCTTGCAGAACCGCACCCTCGGTTCCACCGGCCCCACCGTCTCCGCGCTCGGCCTCGGCGCCATGGGCATGTCCGCGCTCTACGGCGACGCCGACCGCGGCGAGTCGATCGCCACGATCCACGCCGCCCTCGACGCGGGCGTCACGCTGATCGACACCGGCGACTTCTACGGCATGGGCCACAACGAGATGCTCATCGGCGAGGCCCTGCGCGCGGCCTCCCCGGCCGACCGCGAGAAGGCGCTGATCAGCGTCAAGTTCGGCGCCCTGCGCGGCCCCGACGGCACGTGGCTGGGCTACGACGGCCGCCCCCAGGCCGTCAGGAACTTCGCCTCGTACTCGCTGCAGCGCCTGGGCACCGACCACATCGACGTCTACCGCATCGCCCGGGTCGACCCCGCCGTCCCGATCGAGGAGACCGTCGGCGCCATCGCGGAGCTCGTCCAGGCCGGTTACGTGCGCCACATCGGCCTGTCCGAGGTCGGCGCCGCCACCCTGCGCCGGGCCGCGGCCGTGGCCCCGATCAGTGACCTGCAGATCGAGTACTCGCTGATCTCCCGCGGCATCGAGGACGAGATCCTGCCGACCGCCCGCGAACTGGGCATCGGCGTCACGGCGTACGGTGTGCTGTCCCGCGGTCTGATCAGCGGCCACTTCACCCGTGACCGGCAGCTGGCCGGCAACGACTTCCGCGCGATGAGCCCCCGCTTCCGGGGCGAGAACCTGGAGCACAACCTCGGGCTGGTGGAGGCGCTGCGCAAGATCGCGGAGCAGAAGGGCGTCACCGTCGCCCAGACCGCCATCGCCTGGGTGCTGTCCCGGGGCGAGGACATCGTCCCGCTGGTCGGCGCCCGCACCCGCGAGCGGCTGACCGAGGCACTGGGCGCGCTGGACGTGACGCTCGACGCGGCCGACCTGGCGGCGATCGAGACCGCTGTCCCGGCCGACGCGGCCGCGGGCGAGCGTTACCCGGAGTCCCAGATGGCGCACCTGGACAGTGAGCAGCGGCACTGACCGGCACCCGCCCGGCCCTGGGAGAATGACGACCATGCCACCCGAGACGCTGACCGCCGAACGCATCCTGGAGACCACGGAGGAGGTGCTGCGCCGTTACGGCCCGGCCAAGGCGACCGTCGTCGACGTGGCGCGCGCCCTCGGGGTCAGCCACGGCAGCGTCTACCGGCACTTCCGCACCAAGGCCGCGCTGCGGGAGGCGGTCACCCAGCGATGGCTGGACCAGGCCCACGCGGAGCTGACGGCGATAGCGCAGGACGACGGCCGCCCGGGGCCGCAGCGGCTGCGCGCCTGGCTGGAGGCGCTGTTCGCGGCCAAGCGGCGCAAGGCCGGCGGCGATCCCGAGCTGTTCGCCACGTACATGGCGCTCACCGTCGAGCACAGCGCGGTGGTCGGCCAGCACGTCGCCGTCATGGTCGGGCTCCTCGCGCGGATCGTCCGGGACGGCGTGACCGCCGGCGAGTTCGCCGCCGGTGACCCCGATGCCGCCGCGCAGGCGGTCTGGGACGCCACCGTCCGCTTCCACGACCCGGCGTACGCCGCCGAGTGGTTCGCCCCGGGCATCGACGCCGCGTTCTCCGCGGTCAACGACCTGATCCTGCGCGGCCTGGAGGCCTGAGCGCCCCGCCCCGCGGACGCACGAAGGCGCCCGGCCACCCCCGAGAGGGGTGGCCGGGCGCCTTTCGCGTACGTCCGGGTGCGGTGCGGATCTAGCAGCCGAGCAGCCGGCCGCCGAGGTAGGCCTCGACCTGGTCCAGCGAGACGCGCTCCTGCTTCATGGTGTCGCGCTCGCGCACGGTGACCGCGTTGTCCTCGAGGGTGTCGAAGTCGACGGTCACGCAGAACGGGGTGCCGATCTCGTCCTGACGGCGGTAGCGGCGGCCGATGGCGCCGGCGTCGTCGAACTCGATGTTCCAGTGGCGGCGCAGGTCGGCCGCGAGGCCCTTGGCCTTCGGCGAGAGCTGCGGGTTGCGCGACAGCGGCAGGACGGCGACCTTCACCGGCGCCAGGCGCGGGTCCAGGCGCATGACGGTGCGCTTCTCCATGACGCCCTTGGCGTTCGGGGCCTCGTCCTCGTTGTACGCGTCGAGCATGAAGGCGAGCATGGCGCGGTTGAGACCCGCCGCGGGCTCGATGACGTACGGGAAGTAGCGCTCACCGGCCTCCTGGTCGAAGTACGACAGGTCCTGGCCGCTGGCCTGGCTGTGGGCCTTGAGGTCGTAGTCCGTGCGGTTGGCGATGCCCTCGAGCTCGGAGTACTCGGTGCCGCCGAAGTTGAAGCGGTACTCGATGTCGACGGTGCGCTTCGAGTAGTGGGACAGCTTCTCCTTGGCGTGCTCGTACCAGCGCATGTTCTCCTCGCGCATGCCGAGGCCCCGGTACCAGTCCCAGCGCTGCTGCATCCAGTACTCGTGCCAGGTCTCGTCCTCGCCCGGCTTGACGAAGAACTCCATCTCCATCTGCTCGAACTCACGGGTCCGGAAGATGAAGTTGCCGGGCGTGATCTCGTTGCGGAAGGACTTGCCGGTCTGGGCGATGCCGAACGGCGGCTTGCGGCGCGAGGTCGTCTGCACCTGGGAGAAGTTGGTGAAGATGCCCTGTGCCGTCTCCGGGCGCAGGTAGGCCACGGCGCCCGAGTCCTGGGTCGGGCCCAGGTGGGTGGACAGCAGCCCGGAGAACTGCTTGGGCTCGGTGAAGGTGCCCTTGTTGCCGCAGTTGGGGCAGTTGAGGTCGGTCAGGCCGTTGGCCGGCAGGTGGCCGTGCTTGGCCTCGTACGCCTCCTCCAGGTGGTCGGCGCGGTAGCGCTTGTGACAGGAGGTGCACTCGGTGAGCGGGTCGGTGAACGTGGCGACGTGACCGGAGGCCTCCCAGACCTCGCGGGCCAGGATCACCGAGGAGTCGAGGCCGACCACGTCCTCCCGGGAGGTGACCATCGCGCGCCACCACTGGCGCTTGATGTTCTCCTTCAGTTCGACGCCCAGCGGCCCGTAGTCCCAGGCGGCCTTCTGGCCGCCGTAGATCTCGCTGCAGGGGAAAACGAAGCCACGGCGCTTGCTCAGGCTGACGATGGTGTCGATCTTGTCGGCGGCCACGGTGCTCTCTTCAGACGACGAAGCGGTCGGTGGGGTCCGCCGGGTCGCGTGCGGTCCGGCGAATACCTCAGATTACCGGCGGGTGCGGGGCCTGTATCAAATCGGTTCCCCAGTCAGGGGCCGCCGGGGCCGACCACTAAGCCAATTGACAATCGTTTCCAGTTTTGTTGAAAATGGGTGTCATGAACATAGGTCGCGCTCTGGTCCCCCTCGCCGCCGTCGCCGGGCTGGTCGCCCTCTCCGCCTGTTCCGCCGCGGGCGGGGGCGTGGCGAACGGCAGGGTCAAGGTCACGGCCTCCTTCTACCCGATGCAGTTCCTGGCCGAGCAGATCGGCGGCGGGCACGTCGACGTGACCGGACTGACCAAGCCGGGGACCGAACCGCACGACCTGGAGCTCACCCCCCGGCAGACCGGCGAGCTGGGCGAGTCGGACGTCATCGTCTACCTCAAGGGCCTGCAGCCCGCCGTCGACGACGCGATAGCGCAATCCGGCGTGGCGAACACCGTCGACGCCGCCGCGCTGACCCCGCTGGAGGACCACGGAACCGAGGTCGACGGCCACGACCACAGCACCGGGGACAACCACACCGGGCACGAGGACGAGGAGGACGCGGGCGCCGACCCGCACATCTGGCTCGACCCGGTCCGCTACGCCCAGGTCGCCGAAGGCGTCGGCAAGGCCCTCGCCAAGGCCGACCCGGACCACGAGGCGACCTACGGGAAGAACACCGCCGCGCTGGTGAAGAAGCTCGACGCGCTGAACACCGACTTCCAGGACGGGCTGGAGAACCGCACCTCGGACACCTTCATCACCACGCACGCGGCCTTCGGCTACCTCGCCGAGCGCTACGGGCTGGTCGAGGAGGCGATCAGCGGCATCGACCCGGAGTCCGAGCCCAGCGCCGCCCGGATGAAGACGCTGCACACCCTCGCCGAGGACAACGGCGTCAGCACCGTATTCTTCGAGACGCTCGCCAGCGACCGGACCGCCAAGACCCTCGCGGGCGACCTCGGCCTGAAGACCGCGGTGCTCGACCCCGTCGAGGGCATCACCGACAAGTCCGCGGGCCGCGACTACTTCGAGGTCCAGCACAGCAACCTTCAGGCCCTGCGCACGGCGCTCGGCGCGAAGTGAGGCAACGATGACGGAGCCCGGTACGGAGGCTGGAATGGACACGGTCATATCGATGCGGGGGGCGACCGCCTCGCTCGGCTCACGGCCGGTGCTGCGCGGCGTCGACCTGACCGTGCGGCGCGGGGAGGTCGTCGCGCTGCTCGGCGCCAACGGCTCGGGCAAGTCCACCGCGATCCGCGCCGTGGTCGGCCAGGTGCCGCTCACCGCGGGCGGTCTGGAGCTCTTCGGCACCCCGCTGAACCGGTTCCGCGACTGGGCCCGGATCGGCTACGTGCCGCAGCGCACCACGGCGGCCTCCGGCGTCCCCGCCACCGTGCGCGAGGTCGTCTCCGCAGGGCGGCTGGCCCGTACGAGGCTCGGGCTGCCCCGCAAGGCGGACCGCCGGGCGGTGGAGCGCGCCCTGGAACTGGTCGGGATGGCCGACCGGGCCGGCGATCCGGTCGAGGCGCTCTCCGGCGGCCAGCACCAGCGGGTGCTCATCGCCCGCGCGCTGTCCGTCGAGCCCGAACTGCTGATCATGGACGAGCCGATGGCGGGCGTCGACATCGCCAGCCAGGAGGTGCTCGCCGGGACGCTGCGCGAACAGGTCTCGCTGGGCACCACCGTGCTCCTGGTCCTGCACGAACTCGGGCCGCTGGAGCCGCTGATCGACCGCGCGGTGGTGCTGCGCGACGGCTGCGTCGTCCACGACGGGCCCCCGCCGAAGGCCCAGGGGCAGCACGCGCTGCCCGGCCACGACCATGTCCACCCGCACGCCGGTCACGTGGCCGAGCCGATCCGGACGGGGCTGTTCTGATGGAGCTGTTCTCCTACGCCTTCATGCAGCGGGCGCTGATCGCCGCCGTCCTCGTCGGCATCACCGCCCCCGCGATCGGCATCTACCTCGTCCAGCGCCGCCAGGCCCTCATGGGCGACGGCATCGGCCACGTCGCCCTCACCGGCGTCGGCCTCGGCTTCCTGCTCAGCACCAACCCGGTGTGGATGGCCACGGCCGTGTCGGTCGCGGGCGCCGTCGTCATGGAACTCATCCGCTGGTACGGCAGGACGCGCGGCGACATCGCGCTCGCCATGCTCTTCTACGGCGGCATGGCGGCCGGCGTGCTGTTCACCTCGCTCGCGCCGAACGGCTCCAACGCCAACCTGCTCACCTACCTGTTCGGCTCCATCACCACCGTCTCCCCGCAGGACATCACCGCGATCTGCCTGCTGGCCGGCTTCGTGGTGCTGGTCACCGTGGGACTGCGGCGGCAGCTGTTCGCGGTCTCCCAGGACGAGGAGTTCGCCCGGGTGACCGGCCTGCCGGTGCGGCTGCTGAACCTGCTGGTCGCGGTCACCGCGGCGGTCACGGTCACGGTCGCCATGCGGGTCGTCGGACTGCTGCTGGTCAGCGCGCTGATGGTGATCCCGGTCGCCGCCTCCCAGCAGATCGCCCGCAGCTTCGCCACGGCCTTCGCGCTGTCGGTGGTGATCGGCGTGGCGGTCGCCTTCTCCGGCACGGTGACCTCGTACTACGCCGACGTGCCCTCAGGGGCGACCATCGTGCTGCTGGCCATCGGCGTCTTCGTCACGCTGACGCTGCTGGCCGCGCCGCTGGCGAAAAAGCGTGCACGCCGTGCCGCGGAGGACGGGACACGGTGCACCCTGGAGGTACCCGCGGCGCGTCCCACCGAGGACGACGTCCGGGTATGAGGTCCAGGCCTGGCAGAATGACCGACCGAACCGACCGAGTAGGAGGCCACCGGTGACGACCGCCAAGCCCCCCGTCCGCGGACGATCGACCCGGCAGCGTGCCGCCGTCGCCGCGGCCCTCGCCGAGGTCGACGAGTTCCGCAGCGCCCAGGAACTGCACGACCTCCTCAAGCACCGGGGTGACTCGGTCGGCCTCACCACGGTCTACCGCACGCTGCAGTCCCTCGCCGACGCCGGCGAGATCGACGTCCTGCGCACCGGGGAGGGCGAGTCCGTCTACCGGCGCTGCAGCAGCGGTCACCACCACCACCTGGTCTGCCGCATCTGCGGCAAGGCGGTCGAGGTCGAGGGTCCCGCGGTCGAGAAGTGGGCCGACACCATCGCCGAGGAGCACGGCTTCGTCGACGTCGCCCACACCGTGGAGATCTTCGGGACGTGCGCCGACTGCGCCGGCTGCGGCGGCCCCGCCGCGAACTGAACGCGGCCCCGCCCGCGTGTACGGCTTCACCCCGCGGTCGCCCGTCGACGACCGCGGGGTGACCACTGACTACTCGGTGTCCGCGTCGCTCTCCGTCGCCGGCGGCTGCTCGTTGGGCAGCGCGCCGCCGAAACGGCGGTCGCGGGAGGCGTACTCCAGGCACGCGCGCCACAGGTCGCGGCGGTCGAAGTCCGGCCAGAGGACGTCCTGGAAGACCATCTCGGCGTAGGCGGACTGCCAGATCAGGAAGTTGGAGGTGCGCTGCTCGCCGGAGGGGCGGACGAACAGGTCCACGTCCGGCATGTCCGGGTGGTACATGTACTTGGCGAGGGTCTTCTCGTTGACCTTGGAGGGATCGAGGCGACCCGCCTTTATGTCCTCGGCCAGGCGCGCCGCCGCGTCGGCGATCTCGGCACGGCCGCCGTAGTTGACGCACATGTACAGCGTCATCGCGTCGTTGTCGCGGGTCATCTCCTCCGCGACCTGGAGCTCCTTGACGACCGACTTCCACAGCCGGGGCATGCGCCCGGCCCAGCGGATGCGGATGCCCATCTCGTGCATCTCGTCGCGGCGGCGGTGGATGACGTCCCGGTTGAAGTTCATCAGGAAGCGGACCTCGTCGGGCGAGCGCTTCCAGTTCTCGGTCGAGAAGGCGTACAGGGAGAGGTTCTTGACCCCCAGCTCCAGGCAGCCCTTGAGGACGTCCAGCACGACGGTCTCGCCGACCTTGTGCCCCTCGGTGCGGGGCAGGCCGCGCTCCTTGGCCCAGCGGCCGTTGCCGTCCATCACGATGGCCACGTGCTGGGGGACCAGCTCACCTGGGATCTTGGGGGGCTGCGCGCCGGACGGGTGCGGGTCGGGAGCCCGGTACTCGCGCCGGGGACGGCTCAGAATCCCGCGTACTGCCATGACCTTGCTCTCCACTTCCTGTGCCTCACGAGTTGGTGCTGCCGGGCCCGCCGGGTACCGCTGCTACTTCTCGATGAAACGCAGACTGCGCAAGCCGCGCTCCAGATGCCACTGCAGATACGCGGCGACCAGTCCGCTGCCCTCCCGGCAGTGGCGCGGTTCGCACGCGTCGGCGGTCTCCCAGTCCCCTCCGAGCAACGCGCCGAGGAGTTCCAGTGACTCCAGTGAGGGTACGACGCTTCCGGCCGGGCGGCACTCGCCGCATACGACTCCTCCCGCACCGACCGAAAAGAACCGATTCGGGCCGGGCATCCCGCACTTCGCGCAGTCCCCGAAGCTGGGCGCGTAGCCGTTGACCGCCAGCGAGCGCAGCAGGAAGGCGTCGAGCACCAGACGCGGGTCGTGCTCACCGTCGGCGAGCGTGCGCAGGCCGCCGACCAGCAGCAGGTACTGCTGCACCGCCGGTTCGCCCTCGTGGTCGGTGAAGCGCTCGGCGGTCTCCAGCATGGCCGTGCCCGCGGTGTAGCGGGCGTAGTCGGTGACGATGCGGCTGCCGTAGGGGGCGATCGTCTCGCCCTGGGTGCACAGCGGCAGGCCGCGGCCGATCAGCTCGCCCCCGCGCGCGAAGAGCTGCACGTCCACGTGGGAGAACGGTTCCAGCCGCGCCCCGAACTTGGACTTCGTCCGCCGCACGCCGCGGGCCACCGCCCGCACCCGGCCGTGCCGGCGGGTGAGCAGGGTGATGATCCGGTCCGCCTCGCCCAGCTTCTGGGTGCGCAGCACGATGCCGTCGTCGCGGAACAGACTCATGCGCCCATTCTTCCGTACGCGGCGACCGGACCGGCCCGGGTCGTACGCTACGGCCCATGTCGATCACAGCGACCGTCGCCGTGCTGCTCATAGCGGCCCTCCACCTCTACATCCTGGTCCTGGAGATGTTCCTGTGGACCACCCCCCGCGCCAGGGGAGCCTTCGGGACCACCGCGGAGTTCGCGCAGGCGAGCAAGGCACTCGCGGCCAACCAGGGGCTCTACAACGGTTTCCTCGCCGCCGGGCTGGTGTGGGGCGCCGTGGCCGCCGACCCGGTGGGCTTCCAGGCCACGGTGTTCTTCCTCGTCTGCGTGGCGGTCGCCGGGCTGTACGGCGCCGCGACCGCGAGCCGCCGCATCCTCTTCGTGCAGACCGTGCCGGCCCTCGTCGCCCTGGCCCTGGTGCTGGTGGCCCGCTGATGGACTCCGTCACCCACCACATCACCGCGACCGGCCCCGACGGCACCGCCCTGGAGGTGCTGTACGGCTACGCGGACCGCGGACGGCGGATGCTCGAGTGCCGGCACTGCGCGTGGCGCGAGCAGATCACCTGGGGCGGCGCCAGGGACAAGGCGCTGGTCCACCTCTCGCAGGCCCACGGAGCCGGCGGGGCGCCGGCGATGGCCGCGGACAAGCGGGCGCTGGGCGCGACGGTGTGGACCGTGCTCGCCTGCTTCGCCGTCGCCGCCGCGATCCTGGTCTGGGCGGTCAGCCGCTGAGCCCCGCCGTCCCGCCGGGCGCGACCAGCCCCGACTCGTAGGCCGCGATCACCAGCTGGGCGCGGTCGCGGACGCCGAGCTTGCCCATGATCCGGCTGACGTGCGTCTTGGCGGTGAGCGGGCTGAGGCCCAGCGCCTCGGCGACCTCCGTGTTGTTCAGGCCCCGTGCGACGAGGGTGAGCACCTGCCGCTCCCGTGCGGACAGCGCGGCGAGGCGTTCCGGGGCCGGCCCGCCCGGCGGCGGGCCCTCCGGGAGGCGCAGCACCCGCGCGATGAGCCGCGCGGTCGGCCCCGGCGAGAGCAGCGCCTCGCCCGCGGCGACCGTGCGGATGGCGTCCAGGAGGTCGGCGGGGCGGGTGTCCTTGACGAGGAAGCCGCTGGCCCCGGCGCGCAGGGCGGGGACGACGTGCTCGTCGCTGTCGTACGTCGTGAGCACCAGCACCCGGACCCCGGCCAGGTCGTCGTCGGCGGCGATCAGCCGGGTGGCCTCGATGCCGTCGAGGTCCGGCATGCGGATGTCCATGATCACCACGTCGGCGCGGCCGGCGCGGGCCGCCGCCACGGCTTCCCGCCCGGTCGCCGCGTGCCCGACGACCTGCATGTCGGGGGCGGACTCGACGAGCATCGCGAAGGCCTCACGGACCAGGGTCTGGTCGTCGGCGAGCAGGACGCGGATCACGCCGGGCCCCCTGCGAACGGCAGAACGGCGGCCACCTGGAAACCGCCCTCGGGCCGGGGCCCGGCGGTCAGCGTCCCGCCGACGCTGCGGGCGCGCTCACGCATGCCGATGAGGCCGTAGCCGGCGGCGGGTACGGTCTCCGCCGGGCCGGCGTCCGCAGGGGGCCTCGGGGGTGCCACGGCGCGCCAGGGCCGCCATCGGGCGTCGGGGCGGTCCGGTTCGTGCCCGGCCTCCGTCCCCGGGCAGGGGCCGTCGTCGGTGACGGCGATCCGCAGGGCGGTGCCGCGGTCCGGGTCGGTGCCGAGTTCCACCCCGACCCGGACCGAGGTGCCCCCGGCGTGCCGTACGGCGTTGGTGAGGGCCTCCTGCACGATGCGGTAGGCGGCCGCCCCGATCGCCGGGGGCACCCCGTCCGCGCCGGCCGCGACGGCCAGCTCCACCCGGGCGCCGGCGGCCTCGGCGGAGCGGGCCAGGTCGGCCACGGCCGCCAGGCCCGGCAGCGGCCCGCGCTCGTCGTCGCCGCGCAGCACCTGGAGGGTGGCGCGCAGTTCGGCGCGGGCGTCGCGGCAGGTGCCGGCGATGCTGTCGAGGGCGCCGGCGACGGCCGTGCGGTCCAGCCGCTCGGGGTCGGCGAGCAGGACGTGCGCGGCGACCGAGGTCTGCACGCCGATGAGGGTGATGCTGTGGGCGAGCAGGTCGTGCAGGTCGCGGGCGATCCGCAGCCGCTCCTCGGCGACGCGCCGGGCCGCCTCCTCCTCCCGGGTGCGTTCGGCGCGTTCGGCGCGCCCGACGATGGCGGCCACGTACTTGCGGTGGATGCGGACCGCCTCGCCGGTCAGTGCCACCGCCACCACCCAGCCGCCGCTGCGCAGCATGTCGGTCGCCGCGTGCCGGTCGGGTGTCGCCGACATCACCCCGACCATGATCGCGACGACCGCCGCCACGGTGAGGTACGTCCGCGGCGGCGGCCCGGCGACCGCGAGCGAGTAGATCGCCACCATGCTGGCCGGAACCACGGCCAGGTGGAGGTTGTCCATGGCGTGGTACGGGGCGACGGCCGCGACCATGACGAGCATCACGGTCATCGGCCACCGCCGCCGGGCGGCCAGCACCAGCGCGGTGACCACCAGCAGCGCCCAGCCCGCAGCGTCCGGGCGGTGCCCCTGTCCGGACGGAAGGAGGGCGCCCATGGTGCACTGGAGCGCGAGCACGCCCACGGCGAGGGCGGCGTCCTTGTGCGCGCGGACGGCGGGCGGGAGGGGCGGCGGCTTCGGCACGGCTCCATCTTCCGTTACGGGGTCGGCGGCGTGACAGACCGGTTCACGGGCCGGTTCACGGGCCGGTTCACGGGCCGGTTCACGGGCCGGTTCACGGGCCGGTTCACGGGCTCGTGCGCGGCCGGCTCAGCCGGCCCGGCCACCAGAGCCGCTCGCGCAGCGCCACGCTCGCGGAGGTGACCAGATAGGTGCGGACGAGGAAGGTGTCCAGCAGGACGCCCACGGCGATGACGAAGCCCATCTCTACCAGCGACACCAACGGCATGTTGACCAGTACCGAGAAGGTGGCCGCCAGCACCAGCCCGGCCGAGGCGATCACCCCGCCCGTGGTGCGCAGCGCGGTGACGGCCGCGGCGGCCGGCGCGGCCCCCGCCAGCGACTCCTCGCGCATCCGGTGCATGAGGAAGATGCCGTAGTCGACGCCGAGCGCCACGAGGAAGACGAACGACAGCAGCGGCAGCCCCGGGTCCGTGCCCTCGAAGCCGAAGAGCGGCCCGAAGACCAGCCCGCCGATGCCCAGCGCGGCGCCCCACACCGCGATCACGGCCACCACGAGCAGCAGCGGCGCGACCAGGCTGCGCAGCAGCACGACGAGGATCAGCAGCACAGCCGCAAGGACGAGCGGCACGACGACCCAGCGGTCGCGGGAACTGGTGTCGGCCAGGTCGGCCTGCTGGGCACCGGGCCCGCCGACGTGGGCGCCGTAGGGGCCGTCCAGCCCCGCGCGCAGGGCGTGGATGGTCGCGGTCTCGCCGGGCGACTCGGGCGGCGCCTGCGCGGTCACCGACACCTCCGTCCAGCCGCCGCCGCTGCGCCCGCGTTCGGCGGACGCGACGCCTTCGGTGCCCCGGACCGCGGCCAGCACCTCGCCGGCCCGGCCGGTGGGTGCCATGACGGTGATCGGCTGGGCGGAGCGGCCGGGGTCGGCCTCGGCGAGGGTGCGCATGGCGGCGACCGACTCCGGGGCACTGGTGAAGGCGTCGTCGTTCTTCAGGCTGCCGGGCAGGGCCAGGGTCCCGAGCGCCAGCGCCCCGAGCAGCACCGCGCCACCCGCGAGCACGGCCAGCGGACGGCGTGCGGCCGAGCCGCCCATCGCCGCGAACAGGCCGCGCGGACGCGGCACTTCGCTGCCGTACGCCGGGACCAGCGGCCAGAAGACCCGGCGGCCCAGCAGCACCAGCAGCGCGGGCAGCAGCGTCGTCATGGCGACCAGCGCGCACAGTACGCCGACCGCGGCGATCGGGCCCATGCCCCGGCTGCTGTTGAGGTCGGCGGCGAGCAGGCACAGCAAGCCCGCGGCCACCGTCGCGGAGGAGGCCAGGACCGCGGGCCCGCAGCCGCGCAGCGCGGCGCGCATGGCGTCGTACGGGCGCGGTACGCGCCGGAGTTCCTCGCGGTAGCGGGAGACGAGCAGCAGCGCGTAGTCGGTGCCGGCGCCGAAGACCAGGATGGTCATCACGCCCTGGCTCTGGCCGGTGACGGTGATGCCGAAGGCCTGGTGGAGTCCGTAGACCCCGGCCATCGCGGCGGCGTCGGCCACGCCCGCGACGAACAGGGGCAGCAGCCACAGCAGCGGGCTGCGGTAGATGAGGATCAGCAGGACGGCGACGACGGCCACCGTGGTCCACAGCAACGGCCCGTCGAGGGAGGAGTACACCTCCTTCATGTCGGTGTTGAGCGCGCCGGGGCCGCCCACGTGGGCGGTCAGCCCGTCGCCGCCCTCGGCCCGGTCGCGGACGTCGGTGACGAAGGCGTTCCTGGCCTCGTCGTCCTGGCCCGGCCCGGTGCTCGCCACGGGGTACATCAGCGTGTCGCCGTGCGACAGGACGGCGTGCGGCGTGCCGCCGGTGAGCCGGTGCGCCCGCGCGATGCCGGCGATCTGGGCGGCGGCCTTGTCGCGGTCGGCGGCGGTCAGCCCGCCCTCGCGGTGGTAGACGACCACGAGTTCGGTGGCCTCGCCGCCGGGCAGCGCGTCCTGGAGCCGGGCGACCTGCGTGGAGTCGGCGCTCACCGGGAGGTAGTCCACCGCCCGGTTCTGCTGCGCGTCGGCGAGCTTGCCGGCCAGCGGACCGGCCAGCGCCAGTACGGCGATCCACAGCGCGAGCACCGCCCAGGGGATCGCGCGGGCGCCCCGGCTCCTCCCCCGTCCTCGCGTCGGCGGCGGCACGGCGGCCGGTGTGGTCTCAGTGGTCGGGGCCCCCATCATGGGCCTCCCTCCGGGCCGGTGGTCTGGTCCTTCCCAGACTTCCGGCGCGAGGGCGCCTTTTCGTCGGGCCCGGGACCGAGCCCGGCGTTACTGCCCGGGGTGCGGTGCGGGCCCCGTTACTCCCCGGGGAGTACGCCCGGCGGTGGCGGTCAGGGGCGGCCCGTCAGGACGGCGTACGGGCCGCGGCCTCCAGGATGCGTTCGGTGTCCTCGCCGACGAGGCCGAGGCAGCGGCCGACGGCGCCGAGGACCTCCCGCTCGGCGGGCAGGTAGGGACCGTCGGCGAGGGCGATGAGGGCGCCCTGGACCAGGATGTGCTCGCGGCCCTGGGGGGCGAGGTGACGGGAGAGGGGTCCCAGAGCCTCGTGGAGCTCGATGGACAGCCAGCTGCCGCAGCCGTCGAGGGCGTCCGCGAGCCCGTCGGCGTCCAGGGCGTCGGAGGCGCCGGGGAAACGGCCCTCGTCGGCGACGATCGCCGCCAGCAGGCCGAGCAGCTGGTCCTCGGTGCAGTCGGTGAACCCGGCCGAGCGGACCGCGCCGACGGCCGCCTCGCGGGCGCCGCGCCCCATGGCGCCGCCCGCGGTGAGCACGGCGAGGGCGACGGTGTGGACGGCGTCGCGGAGCATGGCGGAGAAGACGGTGGTGGTGGGCTGCTCCAGGACCTCGGGGCCGCGGTGGGCGCGGCACACCACGCACTCCACGACCGTGCCGGCCGAGCCGCGCGGCAGGAGGGGCAGGCCCAGCAGGGTCAGCCGCCGGGTGCCGGTGCGCCGCCGGTAGCCGCGGTCGCCGCCGCAGCCGGCGCAGAAGAACTCCCCGTCACCTTCGGTGTGCCAGACCGTCCGCACGCCCAAGATGCACAAGCCCTTGATGTGGAGCACTTCGCACCCTCCGGCCGCCATCCCGATTACACCGGTTCGTCCCTTTACGCGCCGTACGCGTGGGTAACGCTCCGGCAACGGCGCCGTAATGACGTGATGTTAGCCACATGGGCGGCGCGTAGTCAGTACCACGTGAGGGCCGAATACGAGAACCGGCCACGGCACCCGGGTGGGCGCCGTGGCCGGTTCACCGTCCGCGGTGACTAGCGGGCCGCGCGATTGACGGCGGAGACGACCGCCTTCAGCGAGGCGCGGGTGGTGTTGGCGTCGATGCCGATGCCCCACAGGACCTGGCCGTCGATGGCGCACTCGATGTACGAGGCGGCCTGGGCGCTGGCGCCCTCGCTCATGGTGTGCTCGGTGTAGTCCAGCAGGCGGGCGTCGACCCCGACCGAGGCCAGCGCGTCGAAGAACGCGGAGATCGGGCCGTTTCCGGTGCCCGTCAGGACCGTCTCCGCGCCGTCCACGACCGCCTCGACGGTCAGGGTGTCGGTGCCGTCGCTGCTGGTCGAGGTCTGCGCCTTGCGCAGCGCGACGCGGCCCCAGGCGTTCTCCGGGGTGGGCAGGTACTCGTCCTCGAAGATCGCCCAGATCTCCTTCGGGGTGACCTCGCCGCCCTCGGCGTCGGTCTTCGCCTGGATGATCTTCGAGAACTCGATCTGCATGCGGCGCGGCAGGTCCAGCTTGTGGTCGTTCTTCAGGACGTACGCGACGCCGCCCTTGCCCGACTGCGAGTTCACGCGGATGACGGCCTCGTAGGAGCGGCCGACGTCCTTGGGGTCGATCGGCAGGTACGGGACCGCCCACTCCAGATCGTCGACGGTCACACCCGGGCCCTGGGCGGCCGCGTCGGCCTCCATGGCGTCGAACCCCTTCTTGATGGCGTCCTGGTGGGAGCCGGAGAAGGACGTGTAGACCAGGTCGCCCACGTACGGGTGGCGCGGGTGGACCTCCATCTGGTTGCAGTACTCGGCGGCGCGGCGGACCTCGTCGATCTGGGAGAAGTCGATCATCGGGTCCACGCCCTGGCTGAACAGGTTCATGCCCAGGGTGACCAGGTCGACGTTGCCGGTGCGCTCGCCCTGGCCGAACAGGCAGCCCTCGATGCGGTCGGCGCCGGCCATCAGCGCCAGCTCCGCGGCGGCCACGGCCGTACCGCGGTCGTTGTGCGGGTGGACCGACAGGCACACGTACTCGCGGCGCGACAGGTTCCGCGACATCCACTCGAAGCGGTCCGCGTGGGTGGAGGGCGTGGAGCGCTCGACGGTCGCCGGCAGGTTCAGGATGATCTCGCGGCCCTCCTCGGGCTGCCAGACGTCCATCACCGACTCGCAGACCTCCAGCGCGAAGTCCAGCTCGGTGTCGGTGAAGATCTCCGGGCTGTACTGGTAGCCGAAGACGGTCTCGTCGCCCAGGATCTTGTCCGCGTACTCCATGACCAGCCGCGTGCCGTCCACCGCGATCTGCCGGATCTGCTCCTTGGAGCCGCGGAAGACCACCCGGCGGAAGGTCGGGGCGGTCGCGTTGTACAGGTGCACGGTCGCGCGCGCCGCGCCGCGCAGGGACTCCACGGTCCGCTCGATCAGTTCCTCGCGGGCCTGGGTCAGTACGGAGATGGTGACGTCGTCGGGGATCGCGCCCCCTTCGACGATGGAGCGCACGAAGGCGAAGTCGGTCTCGCCCGAGGCCGGGAAGCCGACCTCGATCTCCTTGTAGCCCATCTTCACCAGCAGGTCGAACATCGCGCGCTTGCGGGCCGGTGACATCGGGTCGATCAGCGCCTGGTTGCCGTCCCGCAGGTCGGTCGACAGCCAGCGGGGGGCCTTGGTGATCCGCCGGTCCGGCCAGGTGCGGTCCGGGATCTCCACGGCCTCGTACGGCTTGTACCTGTGGACCGGCATCGCGGTCGGGCGCTGGCGCACCGTCGCGGCGGTGATGGGCGTGGGGCGGCCGACGGCGTTCGGGGTGGACATCTGCGGGGGTGCTCCTCGGTTGCGGCTGTGGAGGCGGCCGACCGGCGCTGGTGCAACGCCAAACCCCGCGGGGAGGGAGTCGACCTGGACTACAGGCCCTCGCCGCGGCAGCTAAGAAGAAGCAGCCCGAAACGCATGATGCTGTCGACCATAACCGAGCCCCCGGGGACCCTGCAGCCGCTGCGGCGTTCTTCTCAGTATGCAAGACCGCCCGTGATGACATGAAAAACGTACATCTTCCCCCCTTTTCGTGGATCATGGTCACACCTAGTGACAGACAGTGAGCACCGTGCCACATTGCCCTGCATGGAGCAGACACCTGTTTTCTGCACGATCGTGCCGCCGCACGTCCTCGACAAGGTCGCCCGCAACGAGGACCCCGCACTCGCCGAGCCCGCCCGCCGCACCCTGGAACGCGACGCCGCGGAGCGCACCCGCCGCCGGCTGACCACCGTCATCGGCGCCCTCCCGGTGATCGGGGCGGAGCCGTCGGACCGGCCGCGCCGCACGATCAGCGACGCGCAGCACCGCACGGACCTGCCGGGGCGGGCCGTCCGCGGGGAGGGCGACCCCGCCCTCGCCGACGACACCGTCAACCGGGCCTACGACGGACTGGGGGCGACCTTCGAGCTCTTCCTGACGGCGTACGGCCGCCACTCCATCGACGACGCCGGGCTGCCGCTGGACGCCACCGTCCACTACGACCGCGACTACAACAACGCCTTCTGGAACGGCGAGCAGATGGTCTTCGGGGACGGCGACGGGGAGATCTTCCTCGACTTCACGCTCCCCCTCGACGTCATCGGCCACGAACTCACCCACGGCGTCACCCAGTACACCGCCAACCTCGACTACTTCGGCCAGTCCGGCGCCCTCAACGAGTCGATGTCGGACGTCTTCGGCTCCCTCATCAAGCAGCACGCGCTCGGCCAGACCGCCGACGAGGCCGACTGGCTGATCGGCGCCGGACTGCTCGCCCCGCGCGTCACGGGCGTGGCGCTGCGCTCCATGAAGGCCCCCGGCACGGCCTACGACGACGACGTCCTCGGCAAGGACCCGCAGCCCGGCCACATGGACGCCTACGTCCGCACCTCGCGGGACAACGGGGGCGTGCACATCAACTCCGGCATCCCCAACCGGGCGTTCCACCTGCTGGCCGTCGCGCTGGGCGGCAACGCCTGGGAGCGGGCCGGGCTGATCTGGTACGACGTGCTGACCGGCGGCGCGCTGCCGCCCAGGGCGACGTTCGCCGAGTTCGCCCAGGCGACGGTCGCCTCGGCCGCCGGGCGCTTCGGTGAGGGCGAGGAGCACGCGGCGGTGGTGAAGGCGTGGTCGGAGGTCGGCATCCCGACCTCCGTGAACGGCACCGACGTGCCGCGCCAGTCGCCGGTCCCGGAAGGTGCGCGACCGCCCGCACAGGGGTAGACGTCCGCCATGCGCATACAGGTGATCCGCTCCGGCGGTTTCGCGGGGATCGAGCGCCGGGCCGTGCTGGACACCGCCGGCCGGCCCGACGCCTTCCGTCTGCACGCCCTGGCCCGCGACGTCCTCGCCGCGGGCCCGGCCGCGCCCCCGCAGGGCGTACCGGACGGTTTCCGGTACGAGATCACGGTGGACGGCCGCACGGTGCACTGCGCCGACCCGCGGCTGACGGAGGAACAACGCGAACTGGTCCAACTGGTGCTGAAGGAGGGCGCGTAGCCGATGAGCGGGCACACGACCGGGCTGCGCAGCCTGACCGACGAGGTGACCGTCCCCGAACTGCCGGTGCGGGGACGGCTGCCGCGGTGGCTCGACGGGGTGCTGCTGCGCAACGGCCCCGCCCTCTTCGAGGCCGGGGAGCGCCGCTACCGGCACTGGTTCGACGGCCAGGCGATGCTCCACCGGTTCGCGATCGAGGACGGCCGGGTCTCCTACGCCAACCGCTTCCTGGACGTCCCGAGCAGCCGTACCGCGCGGCACGAGGGCCGCATCGGCTACCAGGAGTTCGCCACCGACCCCT
The DNA here is from genome assembly GCF_042733315.1 of Streptomyces sp. NPDC059718. Classification (NCBI taxonomy): domain Bacteria; kingdom Bacillati; phylum Actinomycetota; class Actinomycetes; order Kitasatosporales; family Streptomycetaceae; genus Streptomyces; species Streptomyces sp. NPDC059718. Next base: position 306,522 of record NZ_JBHWGA010000003.1, on the reverse strand, counting down.
GCCGCTCGCTCTTCGCGCGGGTGCTCACCCCGTTCCTCCGCAAGCCGTCGGGGAACGCCAACGTCAGCGTCGCCCGCTTCGGCGAACGCTTCGTCGCGCTGACCGAGACCCCGATGCCGGTGGAGTTCGACCCGAGGACGCTGGAGACGGTGGGCGTCGTCGGCTACGAGGACGCGCTGGCCGGTCAGTGGACCACGGCGCACCCGCACCAGGACCCGGTCACCGGCGAACTGGTCAACTTCGTGGCGCACTTCGCGCGGCGCAGTGAGTACCGCGTCTACCGCCAGTCCTCCGACGGCACGGCCCGCCGCAGGCTCCTGGGCAGCCTGCCCGTCACCCGGCCCGGCTACATGCACAGCTTCGCGATCACCGACCGCCATGTGGTGCTCGTGGAGTTCCCGCTCGTCGTCAACCCGCCGGCCCTGCTGCTCAGCGGCCGGCCCTTCATCGAGAACTACCGCTGGCGCCCTGAGCGCGGCACCCGCTTCATCGTCATGGACCGCAGGGACGGCACCGTCCGCCGCGTCGCCAAGGGCCCCGCCTTCTTCGCCTTCCACCACGTCAACGCCTTCGAGGACGGCGACGCGCTGGTGCTGGACCTGTGCGCCTACGAGGACCCGTCCGTCATCGACGCCCTCTACCTCGACCGGCTGCGCGACGGCGGCGGCGTCCCGCAGGCCCGCCCCACGCGGTACCGGATCGGCGCGGACGGCGCGGTGACGGCCGAGCGGCTCGGCGAGGAGCCGATGGAACTCCCCCGCATCGACTACGGCCGGTGCAACGGCCGCCCCTACCGCTTCGCGTACGGCGTCGGCAGCCGCGACGGGCGGGGCGAGCACTTCACCGACCAGCTCGTGCGGCTCGACACGGCCGACGGCGGCACCGTGACCTGGTCGCAGGAGGACTGCTACCCCGGGGAGCCCGTCTTCGTCGCGGCCCCGGAGGCCGGGGAGGAGGGCGAGGGCGTGGTGCTCTCCGTCGTCCTCGACGCCGCGGCCGGCTCGTCCTTCCTGCTGGTGCTGGACGCCGCCACGTTCCGCGAGCTGGCCCGCGCCGAGGTCCCGCACGCGGTGCCGTTCGGCTTCCACGGGATCTTCAGCGGCGGGACCGCCGCCGGAGGTGCGGCCGGGTAGCTGCTGTCGCCTAGAAGCCGAGCTTGCGCAGCTGCTTGGGGTCGCGCTGCCAGTCCTTGGCGACCTTCACGTGCAGGTCGAGGAAGACCGGCGTCCCGAGCAGCGCCTCGATGTGGCGGCGGGACTTGGTGCCGACCTCCTTCAGCCGGGAGCCCTTGGGGCCGATGATGATGCCCTTCTGGCTGGGGCGCTCGATGTAGATGTTGGCGTGCACGTCCAGCAGCGGCTTCTCCGCCGGGCGTCCCTCGCGCGGCAGCATCTCCTCGACCACGACGGCGATGGAGTGCGGCAGCTCGTCCCGAACGCCCTCGAGCGCCGCCTCGCGGATCAGCTCGGCGACCATGACCTGCTCGGGCTCGTCGGTGAGGTCGCCCTCCGGGTAGAGGGCCGGGCTCTCCGGGAGCAGCGGGACGAGGAGGTCCGCCAGGAGCGAGACCTGCTTGTCGCCGACGGCGGAGACCGGGATGATCTCGGCCCACTCGATGCCCAGTTCGGCGCCGAGCAGGTCGATGGCGACCAACTGCTCGGCGAGGCGCTTGGAGTCCACCAGGTCGGTCTTGGTGACGATGGCGACCTTGGGGGTCTTGCGGACCTCGGCCAGCTCCTTGGCGATGTAGCGGTCCCCGGGACCGAGCTTCTGGTCGGCGGGCAGGCAGAAACCGATCACGTCGACCTCGGCCCAGGTGGTGCGGACGACGTCGTTGAGCCGCTCGCCGAGCAGGGTGCGCGGCTTGTGCAGACCGGGGGTGTCGACGAGGACCAGCTGGGCGTCCGGGCGGTGCACGATGCCGCGCACGGTGTGCCGGGTGGTCTGCGGCCGGTTGGAGGTGATGGCCACCTTCGTGCCGACCAGAGCGTTGGTCAGGGTGGACTTGCCCGCGTTGGGGCGGCCCACGAAGCAGGCGAAGCCGGCCCGGTGGGCGGGGGCGGGGGTCGTCTCGGTGCGAACGCTCATGGCGACCATTGTCCCTGATCCACCGGGCCCCGCTGACGCCCTCGGGCGGCACCGCCGCCCGGCGGACCGGAGCGGCCGTTCCCCGGGCGTCGCCCGGTGTTCCCCCGAGGGCACGGCACAGGCCACGATCCGCTGCTATAACCGATGGATATGGACGTCCATGTGCGCGACCTCCGCTACTTCGTCACGGTCGCGGACGAGCTGCACTTCACGCGGGCCGCCGAGCGGCTGCGCATCTCCCAGCCCGCGCTCTCCAAGCAGATCCGGGCCCTGGAACGGCAGCTCGGCTTCCGCCTCTTCGACCGCGGGCCGCGCGGCGTCGGCCTCACCGTGCAGGGCGAGGCGCTGCTGCCCGCCGCGCGCACCCTGGTCGGCGACTGGGAGCACGCCCTGCGCGCGGCCCGCTCTGCGGGGCCCGGCTTCGCGCCGACCGTCGGCGTGCAGACGGCCGTCGGCCGCGACCTGCGGCGCGACGTCCTGCGCGCCCTCCACGAGCGGGGCCGGCAGGTCACCCTGCGCCCGGCCGGCTGGGACGACCCGACGGCCGGCCTCGCCGACGGCGGCAGTGACGTCGCCCTCCTCTGGCTGCCGGTGCCCGGTGAGCGTCTGTCCACGCGGGTGCTGGTGCGCGCGCCGCGGATGGTCGCGCTGCCCGCCGGCCATCCGCTCGCGGGCCGGGACGCGATCGACTTCGCCGAGCTGTACGACGAGCCCTTCGTGGCCCTGCCGCGCGAGGCGGGGGCGCTGCGCGACTTCTGGCTCGGCCTCGACGCGCGCGGCGGCCGCGACGCCGTCGTGGGTACGGAGGCCGCCACCCCGGACGACGTCGTCGAGGCCGTGGCGGCGGGTCTCGGCGTCGCCCTCGTCGCGGGGGGCGACGCGGAACCCCACCCGCACCCCGGGGTCGTGGTCCGCCCCGTACGGGGGCCGGCGCCCGCGGAACTGGCCCTGGGGTGGCGGGAGGACGATCAGCGGCCCGAGGTCGCGGAGTTGGCGGCGGCGTTGGCGGCGGCGTTCCCGGCGGCGGCCTCCGGCCGCTGACCCGGCGCGGGCTCAGCCCGCTTCGACCGTTGCCCGGAGCACACCGTCGGGGCCGGCCAGCAGCACGGGCGTGCCCGCGCCGCCCAGGTCGCGCACGGCCGCACGGTCCTCGTCCGGCACCGCGTGCGCCTCGGACACCACGGCCGCAGCCTCCAGGGAGGTGGCACCGCTGGCGACCGCCATGGCCACCGCCGTCCGCAGCGCGCTGAGCGACAACGACTGAAGGGCCACGGTCCCCGCCACGTAGGTGCGCCCCGTCTCGTCGCGCACGGCCGCACCCTCGGCGACGCCGTTGCGGGCGCGGGCGGAGCGGGCCAGGGTGATGATCTTGCGGTCTTCCGGGTGCAGCTCGTCGCTCATGCGGTCAGCGTATCCGTCCCCGTGGGTTCCCCTCGGGGACGGGCATCGTCATGATCCCGGCATGGATGACAACGCGGCGCCGGCCTACGAGGCGCGCTACGGCTTCGACCTCCGAACGGTCACCGTACTGCTGGGGGCGGCCGTGTTCACCGCGGTCCTGGTGATTCCGGGCATGGGTGTCCCGCCGGCGATGCGGATCGCGGGCGGCGTCCTCTTCGGCGGCGGCGGACTGCTCGTCGCCGCGAACTCGCTGACCCGCAAGGTGGCCCTGCGCGTCGACGCGACGGGCGTGCTCCTCGGCGGGACGCCCCTGCGCCACCGGGCCACCACCGTGCACGTGCCGTGGGAGGACGTCACCGCCGTGGTGCTGTGGAAGCAGCCGGTCCCGCACGGCCACCGGCTGCCCTGGATCGGGGTGACGCGCCGCGAGGGGGCTCCGCCCCTGCCCGGCGCCGGGCAGGGCCGGCTGGCACGCGCCGCCACGGGGGCCCTGGTCCCCGTACCGTTCGACCTGCTCATGGCGTCCCGCCAGGTGAACGGCTGGCGGCTCGACCGGCGACGCCTGGCCGCCGCGCTGCAGCACTTCGCCCCCGGCGTCCCGCTCGTCGACGAGGACTGACCGGCGCTACCCGCCGTGCATCGCCCCGTCCGGCTCCGGGCCCGAAGGGTCCTCCGCGACGACCGGGACCGGCTCGACGAGGACCGCCCCGATGCGGTTGCGACGGCCCGACGGGGCCTCCGCGGTGAGCCGGAGCGCGGCGGGGGCGTGCGGGGCCGAGGCGGTCTCGGGGAGCGCGACGACGGCGGAGGCACCGGGGATCGGCACCCGGCCGAGGGTCTTGGCGAGCAGGCCGCCTACGGTCTCGACGTCCTCGTCGTCCAGGTCCACGCCGTAGAGCTCGCCCAGGTCTCCGAGGTCGAGGCGGGAGGTGACGCGGTAGCGGCCCCCGCCGAGCTCCTCGACGGGCGGCACCTCGCGGTCGTACTCGTCGGTGATCTCGCCGACGATCTCCTCCAGGATGTCCTCGATGGTGACGACGCCGGCCGTGCCGCCGTACTCGTCGATGACGACGGCGACGTGGTTGCGCTCGCGCTGCATCTCGCGCAGCAGGTCGCCGGCGTTCTTGGTGTCGGGGACGAAGAAGGCCGGGCGCATCAGCGAGGAGACCGGGTCGGTCTCGGCGTCCCGGTTGATGTGCACCCGGCGGGCGAGGTCCTTGAGGTAGACGATGCCGACGATGTCGTCCTCGCTCTCGCCCGTGACCGGGATGCGCGAGAAACCGCTGCGCAGGGCGAGGGTCATGGCCTGGCGGATCGTCTTGAAGCGCTCGATGGCGACGAGCTCGGTGCGCGGCACCATCACCTCGCGCACCAGGGTGTCGCCGAGCTCGAAGACGGAGTGCACCATACGGCGCTCCTCGTCCTCGATCAGGGACTCGCTCTCCGCGAGGTCCACCAGCGCGCGCAGTTCCGCCTCGGAGGCGAACGGGCCCTGGCGGAAGCCCTTGCCGGGAGTGAGGGCGTTGCCGAGCAGGATCAGCAGCGCCGGGATCGGGCCCATGACCCGGGCCAGCGGCAGCAGCACGTACGCCGCCGCGGTGGCGGTGTTCAGCGGGTGCTGGCGGCCGATGGTGCGGGGCGATACGCCCACCGCGACGTACGAGACCACGATCATGACGGCGACCGCCACCAGGACCGCCTGCCAGGTCTCCTCGAAGTGCCGGACGCACACGACGGTGACCAGCACCGCCGCCGCCATCTCGCAGGCCACCCGGACCAGCAGCGCGACGTTGAGGTAGCGGGTCGGGTCCGAGGACACCGCCAGCAGCTTGTCCGCGCCGCGCCGGCCGGCCCGCACCGCGGCCTCCGCCCGGAAGCGCGAGGTACGGGCGATGCCGGCCTCGGCGCAGGCGGCGAGCCAGGCGACGACCACCAGCAGGACGGCGAAGACCACCATCGCGATCAGTGGGTGGTCGTCGGGGCCGGCGACGGGCCCTGGATGCCGCGCTCGGCGCGCCAGCCGTCGAGGACGGCCTTCTGCAGGCCGAACATCTCGGCCTTCTCGTCGGCCTCCTCGTGGTCGTAACCGAGCAGGTGCAGCACCCCGTGGACGGTGAGCAGCTGCAGCTCCTCGTCCATGGAGTGCTTGGTCACGGCCTCGTCGCCCTGCTTCTTCGCCACCTCGGGGCAGAGCACGATGTCCCCGAGCAGTCCCTGCGGGGGCTCCTCGTCCTCCTTCCCGGGACGAAGCTCGTCCATCGGGAAGGACATGACGTCGGTGGGGCCCGGTTCGTCCATCCACTGGATGTGCAGCTGCTCCATGGCGTCGGCGTCCACCGCGATGACCGAGAGCTCGGACAGCGGATGGATGCGCATGTGCTGCAGGGCGTAGCGGCTGATGTCGAGCACCGCCGCCTCGTCGAAATCCCAGCCGGATTCGTTGTTGACGTCGATCGCCATAGTGCTTCGGAGGCTACTTTCGGTTGCCGTTGAGGTCGTCGTAGCGCTCGTAGGCGTCCACGATGCGCCCGACCAGCTTATGGCGTACGACATCCGTGCTCGTCAGGCGCGAGAAGTGCACGTCCTCGACGCCGTCCAGGATGTCCACGACCTGGCGCAGTCCGCTCTTCGTGCCACCGGGCAGGTCGACCTGGGTGACGTCACCGGTGATGACGATCTTGGAGTCGAAGCCGAGCCGGGTGAGGAACATCTTCATCTGCTCGGCGCTGGTGTTCTGCGCCTCGTCGAGGATGATGAAGGCGTCGTTGAGCGTGCGGCCGCGCATGTACGCCAGAGGAGCGACCTCGATCGTCCCGCTCGCCATGAGGCGCGGGATCGAGTCGGGGTCGATCATGTCGTGCAGCGCGTCGTACAGCGGACGCAGGTACGGGTCGATCTTCTCGTAGAGCGTGCCCGGCAGGAAGCCGAGCCGCTCGCCCGCCTCGACGGCGGGTCGGGTCAGAATGATCCGGTTGACCTGCTTGGACTGCAGGGCCTGGACGGCCTTGGCCATGGCCAGGTAGGTCTTGCCGGTACCGGCGGGGCCGATGCCGAAGACGATCGTGTGCTTGTCGATCGCGTCGACGTAGCGCTTCTGGTTGAGGGTCTTGGGGCGGATGGTGCGGCCCCGGCTGGACAGGATGTTCTGGGTGAGCACCTGGGAGGGGGTCTCCTCCAGGCCGTCGGCTCCGCTGTCCTGGCGGAGCATGGCGATCGAGCGCTCCACTGCGTCCTCCGTCATCGGCTGGCCTGTGCGCAGTACCAGCATCATCTCGTCGAAGAGGCGCTGGACCAGCGCGACGTCCGCGGATTCACCGCTCGCGCTGACCTCATTGCCTCGTACATGGATGTCGACGGCCGGGAACGCCTGCTCTATCACGCGCAGGAGCGAGTCACCGGACCCCAGGACCGTCACCATGGGGTGCTTGGCCGGTACGACGAAGTGGGCGCTCGCCTGCGGTTGCTGCGTTGTCGGTGTCTGAGTCATGGGCCAGGCTCGACGGCCTGCTCATCCCGCCTTCTGCTGTTCGACATGCCACTGGGCTTGGGGTTCAAGGGTACGTCGGTGCGGCTGGGGTGCCGAGGGGTTTTACGCTGCGTCACGCGCCGGGTAGAACTGCCTGATGGAGATCCGTACCGGAGGACCCGAGGACCTGCCCGCGACGCTCGCCCTGCTGGACGGAGCCGTCGCCTGGCTGACCGCCCGCGGCCACACCGGCCAGTGGGGCACCCGCCCCTGGTCCTCCCGGCCCCCGGCGGTGGAGCGCGTGGCCCGGTACGCGAAGGAGTACCTGCTGCGCGCGGCCGTGGCCGACGGCCGGGTGGTCGGCGTGTGCGTGCTGGCCGAGGAGAAGCCCGACTACGCCCCGCCCGTGGAGGGGCGCGAGCTGTACCTGCGGCTGCTCGTCACCGACCGGGCGCTGTCCGGCAGCGGCATCGGCGCGGCCCTGGTGGAGGACGCCGTCGCCGAGACGCGGCGGCGCGGCATCCCGCTGCTGCGGGTCGACTGCTACGCGGGCGGCGAGGGCCGGCTCGTCCGGCAGTACGAAGCCCTGGGCTTCACCGGCGCCGAGCCCTTCACCGTGCCCCAGGCCGAGGGCGCCCCCTGGCCGGGCCGGATCCTGGAGCGCCGGGTCTGACGGCGCCGCCATACTGATGGGCATGCCCACCATCCGGATCCGGGACGTCCCCGATGACGTGGACCGCACACTACGGGGCCGTGCGGCCGAGGCCGGCCTGTCCCTCGACGCCTACCTGTTGCGGCAGCTGACCGAGGAGGCACGCACGCCGACGGCGGACGACATCCGGGGCCGCACGGGCCGTCCGGCGCCGGCGGAGTTCTCCCCGGAGCACCTCGGCGGCCGCGACGGGGTACCGCCTGCCTCCTGAGCGCCACCGCGTCAGCGGAAGGGCGGCGGACGGAAGCCGATCGTCGGCACGGCGCGGCGCAGGGGCCAGCGGCGGGTGCCGGTGGGCAGCAGGTCGTCCAGGAAGGCGTAGCGGCGCAGCGCCGAGCGGTCCTGGTCGTCGTAGGCCTTGGCGTGCTGCCACCAGGCCGCGATCTCGATCCAGCCGGGCGCCGAGAGCGAACCCCCGAACTCCTGCACCGACAGCGCGGCCGTGAGGCACGCGAAGGCCAGCCGGTCGGCGAGCGACCAGCCGGCCAGGGTGCCGGTCAGGAAGCCCGCGACGAAGACGTCCCCGGCGCCCGTGGGGTCCAGGGCCTCCACCGAGAGCGCCGGCACCTCGGCGGCCTGGCCGGCGGCGGAGTCGACCGCGTACGCGCCCTCGGCGCCGAGCGTCACCACCGCCAGCGGGACCAGCTCGGCGAGCTTGCGGGCGGCGGCCCGGGGGCAGTCGGTGCGGGTGTAGCGCATGGCCTCGGCGGCGTTCGGCAGGAAGGCCTCGCAGTGCGCCAGGTCGGCCAGGTCCGCGCGGTCCCAGCGGCCGCTGTCGTCCCAGCCGACGTCGGCGAAGATCCGGCTGCCCCGCCCGGCGGCGGTGCCGATCCACTCCTGCTGCGGGACCCCGGGCACCAGCGAGGCCACGCACGCCCGGCTCGGCGGCGGGCAGGACGGCGCGGGCTCCTCGGGCGGCGGCGCCTCGTGGCCGTGGCTGACCATGGTGCGCTCGCCCTCGTACGCCATGGAGACCGTGACCGGCGAGTGCCAGCCGGGGATCTTGCGGGACAGCCCCAGCTCGATGCCCTCCCCCGCGGCGAGGGCGTCCCAGCAGTAGTCCCCGTACACGTCGTCGCCGAAGGCGGCCGCGAGCGAGGTGCGCAGCCCCAGCCGGGCGAGGGCGGTCGCCATGTTGGCCACGCCACCGGGACTCGATCCCATGCCGCGTGCCCAGGACTCGGTGCCGCGCACGGGCGCGCTGTCGAGACCGGTGAAGATGATGTCCAGGAAGACCGTGCCGGTCAGGTACACATCGGTCTCCGGGTCGTCCGGCCCGCGCACCGCCGCGAGCGGATCGAGGACGGGCTGGTCTTCCACCCGGGCTCCTCCCGACCTGGTGTCATTCCGACCGATCGTACGCGCGCCCGGGGCCGTGACCAGCGTTTGTCCGCACGGGGACACGGACGGATCCTGAGGGAAAGCGGATGACCCCCAGGGGCTGGAGATGCCCGGACACTCGGCCGCACCGCCACAACTGATCGTGACCACGGGGCCGGACACCGGACGGGCCTACCCCGTACCGGCCGGCTACTGCGAGATCGGCAGGCTCGCCGGCAGCGGGATCCGGCTCGACGAGGAGGGCGTGAGCCGGCGGCACGCCGCGATGAACCGCGCCGGGAGCCACGTGGTGCTCAGCGACCTCGGCTCGACCAACGGCACCTACCTCAACGGGACCCTGGTCGACGAGCCGCGCCCCCTCCACGACGGTGACCTGCTCCGCATCGGCCACGTCGAGCTGCGGCTGTCGGTGGAGTCGGCCCGGCAGGCGAACCCCAAGGACGAGGCGGACCCCCCGGAAGCCGGAGAGGCCGCGGAAGCCGCGGAGGCCCCGGGTGGCACTCCCCCGCCGCTGACCGTGCTCCACGACCTCGGGGACACCCGGGGCCGGTCCGGGCTCGGCCCCACCCGCCGCTACCCGTCCGGGCGCGCGCAGTACCTCGCCGGGCGCCGGCAGTACGGGGACGGTGGCGACGGGCGGGAGGCGGACCCCGGGGCCGCCGAGGAGGCCTGCACCGGGCTGTTCCGGGTGCGCGGGCCGGGCCGGGTGCTCATGGCCGCCGGGGTGCTGGTGGCGCTCGCCGGGTTCGCCGTCTGGGTGTCCCTGATCCTCAGTCTGCTGGGCGGCGCAGGCAGCGCGCAGGCCCCGCCGGACCCCTTCGCGGAGACCCTGTGGGGGCTGCCGAAGGCACCGCTGGGCTTCACCGCGTTCGCGGTGGGCGTCGTGCTCTTCGCGGGCGGCGCGGCCCTGTCGAGGGCCACCCGCAGGAGGGGCGCCGCATCGGGGCGGCGGCGCCCGGGGCGGCACCGCCACTGACCCTCGGACCTGTACGGGGTCGGCGGCGCGGGGCCCGGCCGCGGCGGCATACCAAAGCTTTGCCGGTCCTTTCCGCACGTGGCGACCTGGGCTGATCCGTCCTCGGGCGGCCATTCGGGGTCATCGCGCGTAGACAGCCCTTGACCAGCACGATCGTGGCCCCTAGCGTCACCGCGTCAACGAGCCCCGCAGGGCCGGGCGTTCCCCCGAAGCGCGTGGGCCCGGCCGTGCGTGCCCTCCGGCCGGATCGAAGGAGCCCCCCAGATGCCCGCAGCCAGGCCGTCCGTGTTCACCCGCGGGCGCACCCGCACCCTCGCCGCCGCCGTCGCCGCGGTCGCGGCGGCCGCCACCCTCTACGGGGTCGGCGCGGCGACCGCGGACACCTCCGTGCCGCGCAGCGACAAGCAGATCCCCAACCTGACCGACGTGGTCAACGACATCAAGGCGTACTACGGCGACACCGTGGACGCCTCCGGTGAGCACCAGGCCGCGACCGACGGCAACTACGCCAAGCAGGTCGCCGGCATCGAGAAGAAGGCCCAGGACTACCTGCGGGACGCCCTCGCGAAGTCCGCGCACCACCGCCACGGCAAGCCCGCGATCGTCCTGGACGTCGACGACACGTCCCTGCTGACGTACAACTACGAGCTCGAGGTGGGCTTCAACTACACGCCGGCCTCGAACGACGCGTACATCCAGAACAAGGACATGGCCCCGGTCTTCGGCATGCCCCAGCTGGCCAACTGGGCCGCCGACCACGGCGTGACGGTCTTCTGGATCACCGGCCGCCCGGAGACGCAGCGCGCCGCGAGCGTCCGCAACCTCGGAACCGCCGGCTACGGCTCCACCGCCGACCCGGCCCACTTCTTCCTGAAGAACAAGGTCGCGACCGACTACCTGCCCTGCTCCGCCCCGACGTGGACCTGCTCCACCGTCGACTACAAGGCGGGCACCCGGGCCCACATCGAGGCGCAGGGGTACGACATCGTCGCCAACTTCGGCGATCAGTACAGCGACCTGAACGGCGGGCACGCCGACAAGTCGTTCAAGCTCCCCAACCCGATGTACTACGTGCCCTGACCGGCGGCGGGCCGCCAGCCCGCGGTGCCCGTCCCCCCGCGCGGGGGGCGGGTGCCGCGGCGCCGCGAGCGGGCCAGCCACAGGCCCCGGCCCAGCGACCACAGCACCAGCCCGGCGACCACCGGCCCACCGAGCAGGATCGCCAGCCCGGCGCCGATGTTGGCGCCGATGACCCCGGCGGTCACCGTCCGCCAGATCGCTCCGGTCAGCAGCCCGGCCGCGAGCAGCGGCCCGATGACCTCCCACCACCGGCCGTCGAAGCGGTCCGGTCCGGGACGGGAGGCCCGGCCCAGCAGCACGGCCGCGCCGGCGGCCAGCACGGCCGCGGCCGCGCCGATCGCGGTCTCCGCTCCCTCCGGGATGGCGAAGGGCCGCACCAGGTAGTCCAGTTCGGCGGGTTCGAAACCGGCCGCGTCCTGCCGGCCCATGAGCCCCCAGGTGGCGACGGGCGTGGTCACGATCAGCGTGACGGCCGCTGCGGGCCGTATCAGGTGCCTTCGCATGACTCCATGCTCCGCCCGCGCGGTGCGGCCCGCATGAGTGCGCGTACTCATGTCGGCACGCGCGCACGCACTCGGAACGCGCTCAGAACGTGTGGGCGTCCACCTCGGCGAGGTACCGGGCGCGCAGTTCCTCGTCGTCGTCGAGGAAGGCGGCCAGGAAGGAGTTGCGGGCCAGCCCGCGCAGGGCGTCCTCGCCGAGCGGCAGCGCACCGGCCACGGCGTCGAAGGTGTCGCCCGCGTAGCCGCCGAAGTAGGCGGGGTCGTCGGAGTTCAGGGTGACCAGCAGCCCGGCGTCGAGCATGGCGGGCAGCGGATGGTCGGCGAGGGTGTCCACGCAGCGCAGCCGCACGTTGGACAGCGGGCAGACGGTCAGCGGCACCTGGTCGCGGACCAGCCGGGCCACCAGCTCCGGGTCCTCCATGCTGCGGATGCCGTGGTCGATCCGGTCGACGCCGAGCACGTCCAGCGCCTCCCACACGTACGCCGGCGGGCCCTCCTCGCCCGCGTGAGCGACCCGGCGCAGGCCCGCCGCGGCGGCGGCCTCGTAGACCGCGCGGAACTTCGACGGCGGGTGGCCGACCTCGGCGGAGTCCAGGCCGACGGCGCTGATCCGGTGCAGGTGGGGCCGGGCGGCCTCGAAGGTCTCCAGCGCGGACTCGGCCGACTCGTCCCGCAGGAAGCACATGATCAGCCGTGTGCTGACGCCGTGCCGCTCCCGGCTGCCGTCCAGGGCCCGCGCCAGGCCCTCGACGACGGTGCCGATCGGGACGCCCCGCGCGGTGTGCGCCTGCGGGTCGAAGAAGACCTCGGCGTGCCGCACGCCCTGCGCGGCGGCCCGGGCGAGGTAGGCGTCGGCGAGGTCCGCGAAGTCCTGCTCGGTGCGGAGCACGGCCATGAGCGCGTAGTACAGGTCCAGGAAGGACTGCAGGTCGCTGAAGGAGTAGGCCTGCCGCAGCTCCTCGGTGGAGGCGTAGGGCAGGTCGACCCCGTTGCGCTCGGCGAGGGTGAAGGCGAGCTCGGGTTCGAGGGTGCCTTCGATGTGCAGATGGAGTTCGGCCTTCGGGATGCTCACCCCGCAACCGTACAGGTCACAGGGGTGTGGCTAGCTCTGGCGGCGCTTCGGCACGGTGACCCGGCCGAGGTCCTGGGCGACCGTCAGCTCGCCCTGGAAACCCGCGTCCCGGGCCTGGCGCTCGAAGTCCGCCGGGTCGGTGTAGCGCTGCGAGAAGTGCGTGAGCACCAGGTGGCGTACACCCGACTCGGCCGCCACCCGGGCTGCCTGGCCGGCCGTCAGGTGGCCGTGCTCCTCGGCCAGCGCGGCGTCCTCGTCCAGGAAGGTCGACTCGATGACGAGCAGGTCGCAGCCGTCGGCGAGGGCGTACACCGCGTCGCACAGCCGGGTGTCCATCACGAAGGCGAAGCGCTGACCCGGGCGCGTCTCGCTCACCTCGGCGAGCGTCACCCCGTCCACCTCGCCCTCGCGCTGCAGCCGGCCCACCGCCGGGCCGGTGATGCCGTGCGCGGCCAGGCGCTCCGGCAGCATGCGGCGCCCGTCGGGCTCGACCAGCCGGTAGCCGTACGCCTCCACCGGGTGCGACAGCCGGCGCGCCTCCAGCAGGAAGGCCTCGGAGTCGACCAGCACCGCGGCCTCGCCCGCCACCGGTTCCTCGCGCAGCCGCACGGTCTCGCGGTAGGCGGTGGCGTACCGCAGCCGGTCGAAGAACCGCCTGCCCGACTCGGGGTAGTGGGCGGTGATCGGGTGCGGCACCCGGTCGAGGTTGATCCGCTGGATCACCCCGGCCAGGCCCAGGCTGTGGTCCCCGTGGAAGTGGCTCACGCACAGCCTGGTGAGGTCGTGCGCCGCCACACCGGCCCGCAGCATCTGACGCTGGGTGCCCTCCCCCGGGTCGAAGAGGATGCCCTCGGCGTCCCAGCGCAGGAAGTAGCCGTTGTGGTTGCGGTGCCGGGTCGGGACCTGGCTTGCCGTGCCGAGCACGACCAATTCACGTGCGGACACCGGTGGTTATCCGGGAGGCCACTCGAGGCCACGGCCGCCCAGCACGTGGGCGTGCGCGTGGAAGACGGTCTGGCCCGCCCCTGCGCCGGTGTTGAAGACGACCCGGTAGCCGGTGCCGTCCACCTTGTCCCCGGCCGCGACCTCGGCCGCCTCCCGCAGCACGTCCGCGGCGAGCTGGGGCGCCTGGGCGGCCAGCGAGGCGGCGTCCGGGTAGTGCGCCTTGGGGATGACCAGGACGTGCGTCGGTGCCTGGGGGTTTATGTCGCGGAAGGCGACCGTCGTCTCGGTCTCCCGCACGACGGTCGCGGGGATGCTCCCCGCGACGATCTTGCAGAACAGGCAGTCCGCCTGCGGTTCTCCCGCCACCTGACGCCTCCGTCCAGCGGTTGATCAGTACGTCCCGCATGCTACCGGTGCCCCTCGCGGGGGCGCGCCGTCGCGGGGCCCGGGTCGCCCCGGGCCCCGCTCCCGCCGCTACGGCAACGGGGGCGCGGTACGGGCCGGGTTGGCCTCCAGCGCCTCCAGGGCGATGCGGACGGCCTCGTCCAGCTGCGGGTCGCGCCCGGCGGCCCAGTCCTGCGGGGTGTGGACGACCTCCACGTCCGGGTCGACGCCGTGGTTCTCCACGTCCCAGCCCACGCCCTCCAGCCACGTGGCGTACTTCGGCTGGGTGACCAGCGTCCCGTCGACCAGGTGGTAGCGGGAGTCGATGCCGATGACGCCGCCCCAGGTCCTGGTGCCCACCACGGGCCCGATCCCCAGCGCCTTGATCGCCGCGTTGACGATGTCGCCGTCCGAGCCGGAGAACTCGTTGGCGACGGCCACGACGGGCCCGCGCGGCGCGTCCAGCGGGTAGCTGAAGGCGGGCAGCCCGCGCGGCAGGTCCCAGCCCACGATCCGCCGCGCCAGCTTCTCCACGACCAGTTGGGAGGTGTGGCCGCCGCGGTTCTCCCGCACGTCCACGACCAGACCCTCCCGGGTGACCTCCACGCGCAGGTCGCGGTGGATCTGGGCCCAGCCGGAGCCGACCATGTCGGGGACGTGCAGGTACCCCAGCCGTCCGCCGGACAGCTCGCGCACGTACGCCCGGCGCCCGGCCACCCAGTCGTGGTAGCGCAGCGGCTCCTCGTCCCCGATGGGCACGACGACGACATGGCGCACCGCCCCGCCGTCGGCCGGGCCGACGGTGAGCTCCACCGGCTTGCGCACGGTGCCGAGGAGCAGCGGGCCGGGGCCGGCCAGCGGGTCCACGGGCCGTCCGTCCACCGCGAGGATCGCGTCACCGGCCCGGACCGCGGCGCCCGGCGCGGCCAGCGGGGAGCCGGCCCGGGGGTCGGAGGTCTCCGAGGGCAGCACCCGCTCCACGCGCCACACGCCGTCCGCGTCGCGGGCGAGGTCCGCGCCGAGCAGGCCCTGGCGGTTCAGCGCGTCACCGCGGCCGCCGGGCGGGGAGACGTAGGCGTGCGAGGTGCCGAGCTCGCCCGCCACCTCCCAGAGCAGGTCGACGAGGTCGTCGTGGGTGGCGACCCGGTCCAGGGCGGGCCGGTAGCGCTCGCGCACGCCGTCCCAGTCGACGCCGCCCATGTCGGCGCGCCAGAAGTTGTCCCGCATCAGGCGGTGCGACTCCTCGTACATCTGGCGCCACTCGGCCTGCGGGTCCACGGTGACGCGGACCCGGGAGAGGTCGACGGTCACGTTGCTGTCGGTCTCGTCGTCGGACGGCGCCGACTTGTGGTCGGCCGCGGCCACCCGCAGCCGGTGACCGGACGTCACCAGCACCTTGTTGCCGTCCCCGCTGACGGCGTAGTCGTCGGCGTCGTCGGCGATGTCCTCCACGCGCAACTGCTTGAGGTCGTACCGCTCCAGCGCGGTGGACGGCGGCTCGGCATCGGGCGAGGCCAGGCTCGCGCCCAGGACGCCGCGCACGGGGTGCCGGAGCCACAGGACGCCGTCCTTGGCCGCGCGCAGCGTGGAGTAGCGGGCCGCCTCCACCGGGAAGGGCACGATGCGGTCGGCCAGGCCCTCGGCATCCACCTTGGTGACGGGGGTGCGGTGCCGGTCCTCCCCGTCCTCCTTGCGGGAGTCCTTCTTGCCCTCGTCCTGGCCGCGGTCGTCGCCGTCCTTGTCCTCGGACGAGGAGTCGACCGGCCGCCCGTGGCGTTGCGGGCCGAAGGGCGAGGGCGTGGTGGCGGCGAGCGTGATCAGGTGGGGGCGGCAGGAACCGAGGAAGGCGAGGTCGAAGACGTGCTCGTCGTAGACCGGGTCGAAGGAGCGCTCGGACAGGAACGCCAGGTGCTTGCCGTCGGCGGTGAAGGCGGGCGAGAAGTCCCGGAAGCGCAGCGGGGTCGCGTCGACGACGGTGAGGTCTGCGGTCGAGGCGAGCTTGAGCTGGCGCAGCGGATCGGGTCCGGCGTGCGACCAGGCGAGCCAGGCCGAGTCCGGCGAGAAGGCGAGGCCGCTCGCGTGGCCGTGCTCGCCCTCGACGACGGTGCGGACCTCGCCGGTCTGGGCCTCGACGAGCAGCACCCGGCCGTCGTGCGAGGCGACGGCGATCCGGTGGCCGTCCGGGGAGACGCTCATGGACAGGACCCGGCCGAGCCGCCCCGCGGCCAGCCGGCGGGGCGCGGCCGTGCCCGAGCCCGCCGCGGGGGCGATCTCCAGCGCGTCCTCGCCCTCGGCGTCGGTGACCCAGACGACCTGCTGGTCGCCCTCGCCGCCGAACACCCGCGGCAGCCGCGTGCGCACCCCCGGCTCGGCGGACAACGCCCGCGCGGGGCCGCCACGATGGGTGACCCAGTGCGTGGTGCCGCGGATCTCCACCGCGCTGCCGCGGCCGGTGTGGTCGGGCCGGGCGTCGCCGAGGTGGTGGGCCGCGTGGACCGGGTGCGGCTGCAGGTCGGCACGCTGGCCGCCGAGGCGTACCTCGACCGGACGGGCCTGGACGCCGTCGAGGTCGTCCAGCAGGAACAGCCGGCCGGTGCTGGTGTAGACGACGCGGGTGCCGTCCGTGGCGGCCTGCCGCGCGTAGAAGCCGCCGTCCTCCACGGAGGTGTGGCGGCGCAGGTCGCTGCCGTCGGGGAGGCTGGAGTAGAGCGCGCCGACGCCCTCGTGGTCGGAGAGGAAGGCGATCCTCTCCCCCACCCACATCGCGCACTCCAGGTTGCCGTCCAGGTCCGTGTGGATCCGCTCGAACTCCCCGTCGCCGGTGCGGTCGATCCACAGCTTGCCCGCGGTGCCGCCCCGGTAGCGCTTCCAGGCCGCGGCCTCGCGGCCCATCGTGGCCGACAGCAGCAGCACGGCCCCGTCCGGCCCGTGGGCGACGTCGCCGACCGGCCCGTACGGCAGCGTCGACGCGGGACCGCCGTCGACCGGGATCGCCCGCGCCCAGCTGCGGCGCAGCGACGCCTGCCCGGCCGTGCTGATGGCCAGTACGTCGCCGCCGGGCGTCCAGCCGCGCACGGAGGTGCGGCCACTGCCCCAGTACGTCAGGCGTTTCGACGGCCCGCCGTCGGTGGCCGCGACGTGCACCTCGGGTGCGCCGTCCCGCGTGGAGGTCCACGCGATGAGCGCGCCGTCGGGCGAGAACCGCGGATGGCCGACGGGCATGTTGTCCGCGCTGACCCGCCAGGCCCGGCCGGCGCCGTCCAGCGGGGCGGCCCAGACGTCGTCCTCGGCGGTGAAGGTGATCAGGTCACCGTGCAGGTGCGGGAAGCGGAGGTACGCGGGGTGCGAAGGCTGCGGCTGCGTCACGTCGTCACACTAACCACCCGGCGCCCTGCTGGTCAGGGGTTTTCGATCTCATTGCCCGCCGAGGGGATTCCGGCCCGGCGGCCGGCTCAGCTCCAGCGCCCGGTGCGGCCGAGCAGGAGGGCGGTCGCGGCGACGCCGGCGGTGGAGGTGCGCAGGACACTGGCGCCGAGTCGGTACGGCTTGGCGCCGGCCGCGGCGAAGACGTCGAGCTCCTCCGGGGAGACCCCGCCCTCGGGGCCGACGACGAGCACGATGTCGCCCTCGGGCGGCAGCGGGGCCGCGGCGAGCGGCTCGGAGCCCTCCTCGTGGAGGACCGCGGCGAACGCCGCGCCGGACAGCAGCCCGGCGAGCTGACGGGTCGTCATCAACTCGGCGACCTCGGGGAACCTCAGGCGCCGGGCCTGCTTGGCGGCCTCGCGGGCGGTGGAACGCCACTTGGCCAGGGACTTGGCGCCGCGCTCGCCCTTCCACTGGGTGATGCAGCGCGCGGCGGCCCACGGCACGACCGCGTCGACGCCGACCTCGGTCATGGTCTCGACGGCGAGTTCCCCGCGGTCGCCCTTGGGCAGCGCCTGGACGACGGTGATCCGCGGGCGGGGCTCGGCCTCCTCGCGGACGTCGGCGACGGCGACCTCGAGCGTGTCCTTGCCGTCGACGGCCGCCACCGTGCCGTACGCGCCGCGTCCCAGGCCGTCGGTGAGCACGATCTCCTCGCCGACCCGCAGCCGGCGTACGGACACCGCGTGCCGGCCCTCGGGGCCGCAGAGCGTGATGCGGTCCGGGCCCAGCGCTCCGGGTTCGACGACGAAGACGGGTGCGGTCACGGCGCGGTCCTCGGGGAGCGGTGGGTCAGGGCGGCCATGCGCCCATCGTTTCACGGCACGCGACGGCCCGCGGTCCAGGGTGTGCACCCCGGACCGCGGGCCGGTGAGCGGCCGGGCCGTGTCGGCCTAACGCCCGTTGAACGCGTCCTTCAGGCGGGAGAACAGGCCCTGCTGGCCCGGCTGGAACTGCCCCATGGGCCGTTCCTCACCGCGCAGCTTCGCCAGGCGGCGCATCAGCTCCTCCTGCTCCGGGTCGAGCTTGCCCGGGGTCTGGACCTCGACGTGCACGATGAGGTCGCCCCGGCCGCCGCCCCGCAGGTGGGTGATGCCGCGCTGGTGGAGCGGGATCGACTGGCCGGACTGCGTCCCGGGCCGGATGTCGATCTCCTCCAGGCCGTCCAGGGTCTCCAGCGGGACCTTGGTGCCCAGCGCCGCGGCCGTCATCGGGATGGTGACGGTGCAGTGCAGGTCGTCGCCGCGCCGCTGGAAGACCTGGTGCGGCAGCTCGCGGATCTCGACGTACAGGTCGCCGGCGGGGCCGCCGCCGGGGCCGACCTCGCCCTCGCCCGCGAGCTGGATGCGGGTGCCGTTGTCGACTCCGGCCGGGATCTTGACCGTGAGCGTGCGCCGCGACCGGATCCGGCCGTCGCCCGCGCACTCCGGGCACGGGGTGGGGACGACGGTGCCGAAGCCCTGGCACTGAGGGCACGGCCGGGAGGTCATGACCTGGCCCAGGAAGGACCGCGTGACCTGCGAGACCTCACCGCGGCCGCGGCACATGTCACACGTCTGCGCGGTGGTGCCCGGGGCCGCGCCCTCGCCGTGGCAGGTGTTGCAGATGATGGCCGTGTCGACCTGGATGTCCTTGGTCGTGCCGAAGGCCGCCTCGTCCAGCTCGATCTCCAGCCGGATCATCGCGTCCTGGCCGCGCCGCGTGCGCGAGCGCGGACCGCGCTGGGACGCCGTGCCGAAGAAGGCGTCCATGATGTCGCTGAAGTTGCCGAAGCCCTGGCCGAAGCCCGCGCCTGCGCCCGCGCCGCCGCCGTTGGCCGACAGCGGGTCGCCGCCGAGGTCGTAGACCTGCTTCTTCTGCGGGTCCGAGAGCACCTCGTAAGCGGCGTTGATCTCCTTGAACCGCTCCTGGGTCTTCGGATCCGGATTGACGTCCGGGTGGAGCTCGCGCGCAAGACGGCGGAAGGCCTTCTTGATCTCGTCCGGACCTGCGTCGCGGCGTACGCCGAGCACGGCGTAATAGTCCGTGGCCACTACGACTCCGCCAGGATCTGTCCGACGTAACGTGCCACTGCGCGTACCGCTCCCATCGTTCCGGGGTAGTCCATGCGGGTCGGTCCGACCACGCCGAGTTTCGCCACCGCCTCGTCGCCCGAACCGTAGCCGACGGAGACGACCGATGTGGAGTTCAGGCCCTCATGGAAGTTCTCGTGACCGATTCTCACCGTCACGCCCGAGTCCTTGGCCTCGCCCAGCAGCTTGAGGAGCACCACCTGCTCCTCGAGCGCCTCCAGCACCGGGCGGATCGTCAGCGGGAAGTCGTGCCCGAAGCGGGTCAGGTTGGCCGTGCCGCCGAGCATGATCCGCTCCTCGGTCTCCTCGACCAGGGTCTCCAGCAGTGTGGCGAGGACCACCTGGACGGAGGGCCGGTCGTCGGGCTCGAAGCCCTCGGGAAGCTCCTGCACCAGCGGCGGGACGTCGCTGAACCGGCGTCCCACCACCCGGCTGTTCAGCCGGGCGCGCAGGTCGGCCAGCACGGTCTCGCCGACCGGCGCCGGGGCGTCCACCAGCCGCTGCTCCACCCGTCCGGTGTCCGTGATCAGCACGAGCATGATCCGGGCCGGGGCGAGCGCGAGCAGCTCGACGTGGCGCACGGTCGAGCGGGTGAGCGACGGGTACTGGACGATCGCGACTTGCCGGGTCAGCTGCGCCAGCAGCCGCACCGTACGGGCCACCACGTCGTCGAGGTCGACGGCGCCGTCCAGGAAGTTCCCGATGGCCCGGCGCTCGGCGCCGGACAAGGGCTTGACGCTGGTGAGCCGGTCGACGAAGAGCCGGTAGCCCTTGTCGGTCGGCACGCGGCCCGCGCTGGTGTGGGGCTGCTGGATGTAGCCCTCGTCCTCCAGCACGGCCATGTCGTTGCGGACGGTGGCCGGGGAGACGCCGAGGGCGTGCCGCTCGGTGAGCGCCTTCGAGCCGACCGGCTCCTCGGTGCCCACGTAGTCCTGGACGATGGCACGCAGCACTTCGAGACGTCGTTCGCTGAGCATCGCGCACCTCCAGTCGCTCGGTCACCGTGCGGGTCGTGTCGCCCCCCGTGGCCTGGCACTCCTCTTCCCTGAGTGCCAGTTTTCCCCAAGTCAGTGTACGGCGGGGTGGCAAGACCTCGGCAAGGGCCGTCCACGGGTCCGGCCCGGGGGCGTCCTTGACCGGCCACCGTAGCGGGCGCGAGGCGTCCCGCGGGGATACCGTCGCGTTGTGGAGACCACACCGACCGCACCGGACTCCCCCGGCGGCTGGGAGCAGCTCGCACCGGGGGTGGCGCGGCGGCGGCTGTCCTTCCTCGACGTGACCGTCGGAGTCGTCGTCGGCGACGAGGGCGTGCTGCTGATCGACACGGGTTCCTCGGTCCCCGAGGGCGCCGGACTGCGCCGGGAGGTACGCGAACTGACCGGACGGGACGTGACGCACATCGCATTCACCCACGGCCACTTCGACCACGTCTTCGGCGCCGCCGCCTTCGAGGGCGTCCAGGTCTTCGGGGAGATGACCCTCGACGCCTACCTCGACCGCGAGCGCTTCTCGCTGGGCCCGGACGCGGTCAAGCACGGCGCCGGCGAGGCCGAGTCCGCGCGGGCCGCGGACGCCCTCGTCCGCCCCCGCCACCTCGTGGACGGCTCCTACGAGCTCGACCTCGGCGGTGACCGCCAGGTCCTGCTGGTCCACCCGGGTGAGGGCCACACCACGCACGACCTGGTGGTGGTCGTGCCGGGCACGCCGGCCGTGGTCTTCTGCGGGGACCTCGTCGAGGAGTCCGGCGAGCCCCAGGCCGGGCCCGACGCCGCCCCGCACTCCTGGCCCGCGACCCTGGACCGGCTGCTGCGGCTGGGCGGCGAGACCGCGCTGTACGTGCCGGGCCACGGCGCCGTCGTCGACGCCCGCTTCGTCCGCGCCCAACGGGACGCGCTCGCCGCCCGGTTCGGATCCGCTTGAGCGGTGCGCCGCGCGGATACGATCCCTGGCATGCGCAGCCGCAACTACGACCCCGACCTCACCCCGCCGTGGAAACGTCCCGCCACGCCCGCGCCCGAGGTCGCGGCCGAGCGGGACCTGGTGGTGGAGGAGGTGTCCACCGGCTACTGCGGCGCGGTCGTCCGCTGCGAGAAGACCGCCGAGGGCCCCACGGTCACCCTGGAGGACCGCTTCGGCAAGCACCGCGTGTTCCCGATGACTCCCCGCGGCTTCCTCCTGGAGGGCCGCGTGGTCACCCTCGTACGCCCCGCCGCCGCCGCCCCCGCGGCCGGCCCCCGGCTGACCGCCTCCGGCTCCCTCGCCGTCCCCGGCGCCCGCGCCCGGGTCGCCCGCGCCGGCCGGATCTACGTCGAGGGCCGCCACGACGCGGAACTGGTCGAACGCGTCTGGGGCGACGACCTGCGCGTCGAGGGCGTCGTCGTCGAGTACCTGGACGGCGTCGACGACCTCCCGGCCATCGTCGCCTCCTTCGCCCCCGGCCCGGACGCCCGCCTCGGCGTCCTCGTGGACCACCTCGTCCCGGGCAGCAAGGAGTCCCGCATCGCCGCGGAGGTCACCGGCGGGCACGTCCTGGTCGCCGGCCACCCCTACATCGACGTCTGGGAGGCCGTGAAGCCCTCCTCCGTCGGCATCCAGTCCTGGCCGGCCGTCCCCCGCGGCCAGGACTGGAAGACCGGCGTGTGCCGCGCCCTGGGCTGGCCGGAGAACACCGGCGCCGCCTGGCAGCGCATCCTGGGCGCCGTCCACTCCTACCGGGACCTGCAGCCGGAACTGCTGGGCCGGGTGGAGGAGCTGATCGACTTCGTCACGGCCCCGGGCTGAGTCAGTCGACCAGGTCCCTGACGACGGCGTCGGCGAGCAGGCGGCCGCGCAGCGTGAGGACGGCGCGGCCCTCGAGGTAAGGAGCGGTCTCCAGGAGGCCGTCCCTTACGGCAAGCTCCGCGGCCTCGGCGCCCGCCGGGGCCAGCAGGTCGAGCGGGCAGCCGTCGGACAGCCTCAGCTCCAGCAGGATCCGCTCCACGCGGCGGTCCTCCGCCGCCAGCACCTCACGGCCCGCCCCGGGACTGCGGCCCTCCGCGAGCGCCGCCGCGTACGCCGCCGGGTGCTTCACGTTCCACCACCGCACCCCGCCCACGTGGCTGTGCGCGCCCGGCCCGGCGCCCCACCAGTCCGCGCCGGTCCAGTACAGCTCGTTGTGGCGGCACCGGGCCGCATCCGCGGTCGCCCAGTTCGACACCTCGTACCAGCCGTAGCCGGCCGCCGCCAGACGCTCCTCCGCGATCAGGTAGCGGTCCGCGTGCACGTCGTCGTCCGTCATCGGCACCTCGCCGCGCCGGATCCTGCGCGCCAGCTGCGTACCCTCCTCCACGATCAGCGCGTACGCCGACACGTGGTCCGGCCCCGCGCCGATCGCGGCGTCCAGCGACGCCCGCCAGTCGTCGTCCGACTCCCCGGGCGTGCCGTAGATCAGGTCCAGGTTGACGTGCTCGAACCCCGCCGCCCGCGCCTCCGCCACGCACTGCTCCGGGCGGCCGGGCGTGTGCCGCCGGTCCAGCACCTGCAGCACGTGCGGCCGGGCGCTCTGCATCCCGAACGAGACCCGTGTGTACCCCCCGGCCCGCAGCTCCTCCAGGTACGCCGGGTCCACGGACTCCGGGTTCGCCTCCGTCGTGACCTCCGCACCCTCCGCCAGGCCGAACTCGTCACGGATGGCCCCCAGCATCCGGACCAGGTCCGCGGCCGGCAACAGGGTGGGGGTCCCGCCGCCCACGAACACGGTCTCCACGCGGCGGGGGTCGTCGCCCAGCACCTTGCGGGCCAGCCGAATCTCGTCGACCAGGGTGTCCGCGTAGTTCTCCCGGGAGGCGAGCACGCCGCCGGTGCCGCGCAGCTCGGCGGCGGTGTAGGTGTTGAAGTCGCAGTACCCGCAGCGGGTCGCGCAGTACGGGACGTGCAGGTAGAACCCCAGAGGGCGCGACTCCGCGCCGCGCAGGGCGGTCGGCGGGAGCGCGCCGTCCTCAGGCATGGGCTCCCCGTCGGGCAGTACGGATGGCATGCGTCCCATTGTCCGCCATCCCCCGCGGGCGCTTCGCCGGATGGCCGGGGGTGCCCCTCGCGGCCGGTTGTCGTGTGCGGGTTGTTTGCGCCTGCGGGCGGCTGCGCCGGGCTGCCCAGGTGGTTGTGTGCGGCTCCGTTGCGCCTGCGGCGGGCGGTTTCCCCGCCCGCCCTCCCTCCCCCAGCCTTCGGCCGGGGGGACCCCCATCCGGCGCGATTGGTGCGGGCCTCGCACCCGGCCCACGCACGAACCCCGCGAGGCGGTCACTGACCGCGCCGGGCAATCGGGAGGGTGGGTGGGAGAGCCGCCCGCCGCAGGCGCAACCAACCCGCACACAACCACCGGGCAGCCCGGCGCAGCCGCCCGCACGCGACAACCGGCCGCAAGGGGCACCCCCGACCGCAAGCGCAGCGCAGCGCCCCTCACTGGGCCTGAAGCACGAGCACCGCGAGATCGTCATCCGGCGGCGCCACGTCGTACTCGTGCACCGCCCGCCGGACCCGCTCCGCCACCCCCGCCGCCCCCAGTCCGGCGCACGCCGCGAGCACGGCCGCGAGCCCGTCGTCGTCGTCGAACTGACGGCTCCCGTTGCGCCGCTCCGTCACCCCGTCCGTGACGCACAGCAGCGTGTCCCCGGGGGCCAGCCGGAACGATTCGCTGCGGTACCGCGCGTCGTCCGTGATCCCGAGCAGTATCTGCGGCACCGCCGCGGGCCGCACCGCGCCGTCTCCTGTGAGCAGGAGCGGAAGGGGGTGCCCGGCACTGGCCAAGGTGCACAGGGCGCCGCCGGCCGAACCGCCGCCCGGCGCTTCCTCCGGCACGATCTCCCCGTACAGCAGGGACAGGAAGCGCGGCCCCGCGTCCCACCCCGGCCCGAGCGCGTCGCCGAGCGTGGCCGCCGCGGCCTCGTCCGACAGGGCGCGGTTGAGCCGGTCGAGGACCTCCGCCACGCCGTACCCCTCGCGCGCGAGGAGCCGCATGACGGGCCGGGCGAGGCCGGTGACCGCGGCGGCCTCGGGGCCGTTGCCCTGGACGTCGCCGAGGGCGAAGCACCAGCGGCCGCCGCCCGCGGGGAAGAGGTCGTAGAAGTCACCGCCGACGACGTCGGCACGCGTGGGCTCGTAGACGACGGCCGTGTCGACGCCCGGCACCGCGCCGAGTCCCGCGGGCAGCAGGCCGCGCTGCAGGACCCGGCTGATCATGGCCTGCCGCGTGTACTGGCGGGCGGTGCCCACCGCGAGCGCGACACGGCGTGCGAAGTCCTCGATGAGGCCGATGACCTCGTCGGGGAAGCGCATCAGCCCCGTGCGCCCGAGGAGCAGCGTGCCGTGCCAGCGGCCGCCGGTGACCAGGGGGCAGGCGAGTGCCGCGCCGACCGCCTCCGTGCCGTGGGCGACGGCGGGCCACGGCCAGGGCACGGCGCCGGGGCGGGAGCCGGGCGGTGGCGGTTCCTTCTCCAGCACCATGCGGAGCCCGTCGATGCGGCCCTCCGCCGCGTGCCAGACGCGCGCCAGGCGCGGGTCGGAGCCCTCGGGACCGTCCCCGGAGAGCCAGACGGCGCACCAGTCGGCGAGCCGGGGCACCAGCAGCTGCCCGGCGAGGGAGGCGACCATGTCCTCGTCGAGCTGCCCGGCGAGCAGGTCGGAGGCCTCGGCGAGGAAGGAGAGCGAACCGCGGCTGATCCACTCGCTGTCGTGCCGCCGCGGGAGGCGGTGCGCCGTGGGCGCGAGGATCTCGGTGGCACGCAGTCCGCGCAGCAGGGCGCGCTCGGCCTCGGGCGCCGGCGGCAGCGTCTCCCCGGGTTCGCGGGCGGCGGTCAGCCGGCACCAGATGGTCTTGAGGTCGCGCCGGTAGGTGATGCCCCACTCCTCGGAGAGCGCGGAGACGAGCTGCAGGCCGCGCCCGCCGTCGCGGCCCTCGCGGGCGAGTTCGGCCCGGTCGCGGACGACCCGGGCGGGGTGGTGGTCGGAGACCTCGACGACGAGGCCGCCGTCCTCGCGTGCGCCGGGTGCCGCGCTCTCCAGCCGGCAGAGCAGCTCGACCGTGGTACCGGCGTGGATGACCGCGTTCGTGACGAGTTCGCTCACGAGCAGCACCGCGTCGTCCACGAGGTGGTCACCGATGCTCTCGGCCGGCCAGGGCTCCTCCGTGGTCCACTCGGCCAGCGCGGCGCGGACGAACTTCCGTGCCGCGGAGGCCGCCAGCTGGTTGCCGGGCAGGCTGGTACGGGAAACGAACTCCCGTGGCATGGAATCTGGCCCCACTGTGCGGCTCCCGAGCAGATCCGGCATTGCGCCCTTAACGGCACGCACAGCGTGACAGACTGAGCGCGCTCATAAGCGCCGAGTCACCGAAGAAGGCCGTCATGGCTCTTAAATCGGCTGTTCCCGCCCCGAAAACCGCGACTCCTGCGCGTCCGCGTGTCGTCGACCCGCCGCCGGACGGTGAGTGGATACGCGCGGCGGAACTGCGGCCGCTGCTCACGGCGATGCGCTCCCTGTGCGACGGCGACTTCCGGGTGCGGCTGGGTGACGGTGCCGAAGGGGTGCTGGCCGAACTCGCCGGAACGTTCAACCGGATCGTCGCGCGGGAGCAGCACTTCTCCGCCGAACTGGGCCGGGTCAAGCGGGAGGTCGTACGCCGGGGCAGGCTGGACGAGCGGCTCGCCGACAGCCCGGGCCAGGGGTCCTGGGCGATGAGCGTGCAGGCGGCGAACTCCCTGATCGACGCGCTGGTCATCCCGGCGGCGAACGCCACCCGGGTGCTGGACGCCGTGGCGGACGGCGACTTGACGCAGCGGGTGGACCTGCACGACGGCAGCCGGCCGCTCCGCGGGGACCTGCGCAGGCTCGGCCGGGCGGTCAACCGCATGGTGGACCAGCTGTCGCTGTTCACCGGTGAGGTGACCCGGGTCGCCCGCGAGGTCGGCACCGAGGGCCGGCTC
>NZ_JBHWGA010000003.1:165961-280001 GCF_042733315.1 Streptomyces sp. NPDC059718 | reverse complement strand
GGCGGCCGCGCCCAGGTCCGCGGCGTCTCCGGCGTCTGGAAGGACCTCACCGACAACGTCAACTTCATGGCGTCCAACCTCACCTCGCAGGTCCGCAACATCGCCCAGGTCGCCACCGCCGTCGCCCAGGGCGACCTGTCGAAGAAGATCGACGTGGACGCGCGCGGCGAGATCCTGGAACTGAAGACGACCATCAACACGATGGTGGACACGCTGTCGTCCTTCTCCTCCGAGGTGACCCGGGTCGCCCGCGAGGTCGGCAGCGAGGGGCAGCTGGGCGGCCAGGCCCGGGTGGAGGGCGTGTACGGCACGTGGAAGCGCCTGACGACAGGTGTGAACGAGCTGGCGTCCAACCTGACCACCCAGGTGCGGGCCATCGCCGAGGTGGCCTCCGCGGTCGCCCAGGGCGACATGTCGCGCAGCATCGCGGTCGAGGCGCAGGGCGAGGTCGCCGAGCTGAAGAACAACGTCAACCTGATGGTGGCCAACCTCCGCGAGACCACCCGCGCCAAGGACTGGCTGGAGTCCAACCTGGCCCGCCTGGCCGGCCTGATGCAGGGCCACCGCGACCTGATGGAGGTCGCGGACCTCATCCTGCGCGAGCTGACCCCGCTGGTGAACGCCCAGTACGGGGCGTTCTTCCTGGCCCAGACCGACGCCGGCCGGAGCGGCACCACCCAGCCGCGGGCCCCGCGCGGGCTGGCCTTCATCGCCGGGTACGGCTCGGCGCAGGGCGCCACGGTGGACACCCCCGGCATGCCCGGACACGGGCTGGTGCGGCAGGCGGCGCTGGAGAAGAAACGCATCCTCGTGGAGGAGGCGCCACCCGACTACATCACCATCACCTCGGGTCTCGGCGAGGCGGCCCCGACCAGTGTCGTGATCATCCCCATCCTCTTCGAGGACGAACTGCTCGGCGTCATCGAACTGGCTTCCTTCTCCCGCTTCTCCGACGTCCACCTGGCCTTCTTCGACCAGTTCGTCAGCACCATCGGCGTGGCGATCAACACCATCATCGCCAACTCCCGCACGGAGTCGCTGCTGTCGGAGTCCCAGCGGCTCGCCCAGCAGTTGCAGGAGCGGTCGGACGAACTCCAGCGGCAGCAGGCCGAGCTGCAGCGCTCCAACGCCGAACTGGAGGAGAAGGCGGCCCTGCTGGCCACCTCCTCGCAGTACAAGTCGGAGTTCCTGGCCAACATGTCGCACGAACTGCGCACCCCGCTCAACTCGCTGCTGATCCTGGCCCGGCTGCTCGCGGACAACCCGGACGGTCATCTGTCGGAGCAGGAGGTGCACTTCGCCACCACGATCCACCGCTCCGGCTCGGACCTGCTGCAGCTGATCAACGACATCCTGGACCTGTCGAAGATCGAGGCGGGCCGCATGGACGTCCGTCCCAAGAGGCTGCCGCTGATCAAGCTGCTGGACTACGTGCACGCCACCTTCCGCCCGGTCACCCTCGACCGCGGGCTCACCTTCGACGTCGCCGTGGGCGAGGAGGTGCCCCGCGAGATGTTCTCCGACGAGCAGCGGCTGCAGCAGGTGCTGCGCAACCTGCTCTCCAACGCGATCAAGTTCACCTCCCAGGGCCGGGTGGAACTGCGGGTGTCGCGCTGCGAGGACGCCGACGACCTGATCGCCTTCGCCGTGCGGGACACCGGCATCGGCATCGCCGGCGAGAAACTCCCGGTGATCTTCGAGGCCTTCCAGCAGGCCGACGGCACCACCAACCGCAAGTACGGCGGCACCGGGCTGGGCCTGTCCATCAGCCGGGAGATCGCCGGGCTGCTCGGCGGCCGCATCGTCGCCGAGAGCGAGCCCGGCCGGGGCAGCACCTTCACGCTGTACGTCCCGGCGGTGTACGCGGGCCACGGCGGCCCCGGCGAGCCCGAGCCGCAGCACGGCCCCGCGGGCGGCGGAGCGGAGGCCGGGGGCGGCCCGGTGCCCGTGGCCGCGGCGTACGACGCCGAGCGCCGGACGTCCGGCCCGGTCGCGCCGGGGGACGCCTGGCCCACCTCGAACCGGATCGACGAGTGGCGGGACGGCCGCACCGGCCGGGTCCTGGCCGGCAACCGCGTGCTCATCGTCGACGACGACATCCGCAACGTCTTCGCCCTCACCCACGTCCTGGGCCGGATCGGGATGCCCGTCCTGTACGCGGAGAACGGCCGCGAGGGCATCGAGACCCTGGAGCGGAACCCCGACGTCGCCCTCGTGCTGATGGACATCATGATGCCCGAGATGGACGGGTACGAGACGATCGAGGCCATCCGCCGCACCCCGCGCTTCGCCGAGCTGCCGATCATCGCCCTCACGGCGAAGGCGATGCCGGGCGACCGGGAGCGCTCGATCGCCTGCGGCGCCAACGACTACGTGCCCAAACCGGTGGACGTGGACCGGCTGCTGCACGCGGCGCACCTGCTGCTCGACCCCGACGCGGGCCGGGACGGCGAACGGTCCTGCCCCGGCGGCCACGAGGGCTCCGACGGCCCCGCGAGGCCCACCTCGTGACCCCGGGCGGCACCGGCACGGTCACGGGGAAGGCCGGCATCCTCCTCGTCGACGACATGGAGGACAACCTGATCGCCCTGGAGGCCATCCTCGGCACGCTCGACCAGCCGCTGGTGCGCGCCCGTTCCGGGGAGGAGGCGATGAAGGCGCTGCTGCGCCAGGAGTTCGCGGTGGTGCTGCTCGACGTCCTGATGCCGGGCATGGACGGCTTCGAGACCGCCGCGAACATCAAGCGCCTCGACCAGACCAAGGACATCCCGATCATCTTCCTGACCGGGAACGACCTGGACACCACCTTCGCCTTCCGCGGCTACGCCACCGGCGCGGCGGACTACCTCACCAAGCCCTTCGACCCCTGGGTGCTGCGGGCCAAGGTGACCGTCTTCCTCGAACTGCACCACAAGAGCCGCCAGTTGCGGGGCCTTCTGGAGCGCGACCGGGACCGGCTGGAGGCGATCGAGCAGCGCCTCGCGGCCGTCGAGCGGCAGCTCGCCGCCGACGGCCGTCCGGACGTCACCGCGCTCGCCCACCGCGTGGCCCGGCTGGAACACGCGCTGCGCGACGTGGACCTGCCGGGCCCCCGGGTGGGTGACTGAGACGCTCAGTCCTCCCGCGTGCCGGCGTACATGTCCTCGATCAGGTCCTTGAACTCCCGCTCGACGACCGGCCGCTTGAGCTTCAGGCTCGGCGTGAGGTCACCGTGCTCGACGTCCAGGTCGCGCGGCAGCACGCGGAAGGTCTTGATCTGCTGCCAGCGCTGCAGGTCCGCGTTGACCCGCCGCACGTAGCCGTCCATCAGGACCCGCACCTGCTCGGAGCCGACGACCTCCGCGTAGGGCTTGCCCTCCAGGCCGTTCTCCTTCGCCCAGCCGAGGATCGTGGGCTCGTCGAGGGCGAACAGGGCGGTGCAGAAGTTGCGGTCGGCGCCGATCACCAGGACGTTGCTGATGAACGGACAGGCGGCCTTGAACTGGCCCTCGACCGCGGCCGGCGCGATGTACTTGCCGTTGGAGTTCTTGATGATGTCCTTCTTGCGGTCGGTGATGGTGAGGTAGCCGTCCGCGGAGAGCTCCCCGATGTCACCGGTGTGGAACCAGCCGTCCGACTCCAGCACTTCGGCCGTCTTCTCGGGCAGCCCGTGGTAGCCCTGCATGATGCCGGGGCCGCGCAGCAGGATCTCGCCGTCCTCCGCGATGCGGACCTCGGTGCCGGGCAGCGGCTTGCCGACGGTGCCGGTCCGGTAGGCCTCGCCGGGGTTGACGAAGCTGGCGGCGCTGGACTCGGTCAGGCCGTAGCCCTCCAGGATGTGGATGCCGGCGCCGGAGAAGAAGTAGCCGATCTCCGGGGAGAGGGCGGCGGAGCCGGAGACGCAGGCGCGCAGCTTGCCGCCGAAGGCGTCGCGGAGCTTGGCGTACACCAGGCGGTCGGCGACCGCGTGCTTGGCGGAGAGCCCGAAGGGGGCGCCGGCGTTGCCGGTGCGGCGGCGGTTGTCCTGGGTGACCTTGGCGTACTCGCGGGCGACCTCGACGGCCCACTTGAAGATCCGGTACTTCGCCGCGCCGCCTGCCCGGGCCTTGGCGGCGACACCGTTGTAGACCTTCTCGAAGATGCGCGGGACGGCGGCCATGTAGGTGGGCTGCACGACCGGCAGGTTCTCGATGATCTTGTCGACGCGGCCGTCGACCGCGGTCACGTGGCCGATGGTGATGTGCCCGGCGGTGAGCACCTTGCCGAAGACGTGCGCCAGCGGCAGCCAGAGGTACTGGACGTCCTCCGCCTCCAGCAGGCCGTTCGCCTGGATCGCGCGGGCCATGTACGCCCAGCAGTCGTGCGGCAGCCGCACACCCTTGGGGCGGCCGGTCGTGCCGGAGGTGTAGATGAGGGTGGCCAGCTGGTCCTTGGTGATGTCGCCCACGGTCTTGCGGACGGCCTCGGGGTTCTTCTCCAGGTAGACCTTGCCGCGCTGCTCCAGCTGGGCCAGCGAGAGCGCCCACCCGTCCTCCCCGAGGTCGGCGCCCTCGGCGTCCACGACCACGACGTGGGCCAGTTCGGGCAGCTCGGCGCGGCGCTCGACGGCCTTGGCCAGCTGCACGGCGTTCTCGGCGATCAGCACCCGGCTGCCGGAGTCGGCCAGGATGAAGGCCGTCTCGTCGGCGTTGGTGCTCGGGTAGACGGTGGTGGTCGCCGCACCGGCGCAGAGCACGCCGAGGTCGGCCAGGATCCACTCGACCCGGGTGGCGGAGGCGATGGCCACCCGCTCCTCGGGGCGCACCCCCAGGTCCATCAGGCCCGCGGCGATGGCATGGACCCGGTCCGCGGCCTGCTTCCAGGTGAGCGACCTCCATGTCTCCGGACCGCCGTCGGCCGACGGCACCGGGAAGCGGTACGCCTCGGCATCGGGCGTCGCCTCGACGCGCTCCAGGAACAGGTTCGCCACGGAGGGCGGCCGGTTCTCGATCAAAGTCTGCGTGTCGGTCACGACAACCTCCGGGGGCCCGCCTCTTTGCTGGGTGACTCGTGAGTAACTAACGAGTGGTGATCAGAGTAGGGAATCGGCGCCCGCTTGGTAAGGGGCCGCGGCCACCGCGATGCAACCGTGACGACCAGATATATGGTACGTACACATAACGGCGGGCCCGCCCGGAATCCGGGGAGCCCGCCTTCCGGCCGCCGCTCCGGCCACCCGTCGGCGGCACCGCGGGACGTGCGGCGCTCAGCCGCCGATGGGCAGACCGCCGATCATGCCCTTGGTGCCCCCCGTCTTGCCGGCACCGCCGAGGAGCTCGTTCGTCTTGCCCGTGACCGCCTTCAGACCGGTCTTGGCGACCTCGTCCTTGGCGTCCAGGATCTTCATCGGCCCGTTGCCGAGCGGGAGGGCCTCCCCGGCGAAGGCGGGGGACGCGGCGGCACCGGCGGCGCCCAGCGCGATCACGGAACCGGCGACGACGGCCGCGGCCTTCGAGTACTTCACTTCACATTCCCCTTCCGCAGCGGCGCCTTTCGCCGCTGTCACGATGAGTAACGTCCTCGATCCCCGGCAGAAACCGCGCGGCCCGGGGTTTTTGCCAATCACCCGAATGCCGGTCCGCTCATACGAAAGGGCGCCTGCCCGGTCATCGGACAAGCGCCCTTCCTGTGCGGTGCGTCGGACCGCGCCGGCGAGCCGCGCCGGCTACTTCTTCTTGGCCGCGCCCTCGTCGCTGGAGAGCACCGCGATGAAGGCCTCCTGCGGCACCTCCACGGAACCGACCATCTTCATCCGCTTCTTGCCCTCCTTCTGCTTCTCCAGCAGCTTCCGCTTACGGGAGATGTCACCGCCGTAGCACTTGGCGAGGACGTCCTTGCGGATGGCGCGGATGGTCTCGCGGGCGATGACCCGCGAACCGATGGCGGCCTGGATGGGCACCTCGAAGGCCTGCCGCGGGATGAGCTCGCGCAGCTTGGCGACCAGGCGCACCCCGTACGCGTACGCCGCGTCCTTGTGCGTGATGGCCGAGAAGGCGTCCACCTTGTCGCCGTGCAGCAGGATGTCGACCTTGACCAGGCTGGAGGTCTGCTCGCCGGTGGGCTCGTAGTCCAGCGAGGCGTAGCCGCGGGTCTTGGACTTCAGCTGGTCGAAGAAGTCGAAGACGATCTCGGCGAGCGGGAGGGTGTAGCGGATCTCCACCCGGTCCTCGGAGAGGTAGTCCATGCCGAGCAGCGAACCGCGCCGGGTCTGGCAGAGCTCCATGATCGCGCCGATGAACTCCGTGGGCGCCAGGATCGTGGCCCGCACCACCGGCTCGTACACCTCGGCGATCTTGCCCTCGGGGAACTCGCTGGGGTTGGTGACGACGTGTTCGGCGCCGTCCTCCATCACCACCCGGTAGACCACGTTGGGCGCGGTGGCGATCAGGTCGAGCCCGAACTCGCGCTCCAGCCGCTCGCGGATCACGTCGAGGTGCAGCAGGCCGAGGAAGCCCACGCGGAAACCGAAGCCGAGGGCCGCGGAGGTCTCCGGCTCGTAGACCAGCGCGGCATCGTTGAGCTGCAGCTTGTCCAGCGCGTCGCGCAGCTCCGGGTAGTCCGAGCCGTCCAGCGGGTACAGGCCGGAGAACACCATGGGCTTGGGGTCCTTGTAGCCGCCCAGTGCCTCGGTGGCGCCCTTGGACTGCTGGGTGATCGTGTCACCCACCTTGGACTGGCGGACGTCCTTCACACCCGTGATCAGGTAGCCCACCTCGCCGACGCCGAGGCCGTCGGCCGAGAGCATCTCGGGCGAGTTGGTGCCGATCTCCAGCAGCTCGTGGGTCGCGCCGGTGGACATCATCCTGATGCGCTCGCGCTTGCCGAGCTGCCCGTCGACGACCCGGACGTAGGTGACGACACCGCGGTAGGAGTCGTACACGGAGTCGAAGATCATCGCGCGGGCGGGCGCGTCGGCGACGCCGACCGGGGCCGGGACGGTCTCCACGACGCGGTCCAGCAGGGCCTCGACGCCGAGTCCGGTCTTGGCGGAGACCCGCAGCACGTCGGAGGGGTCGCAGCCGATGAGGTTGGCCAGCTCCTCGGAGAACTTCTCGGGCTGCGCGGCCGGCAGGTCGATCTTGTTCAGCACCGGGACGATGGTGAGGTCGTTCTCCATCGCCAGGTACAGGTTGGCCAGCGTCTGCGCCTCGATGCCCTGCGCGGCGTCGACCAGCAGGACCGTGCCCTCGCAGGCCGCGAGCGACCGGGAGACCTCGTAGGTGAAGTCCACGTGCCCCGGGGTGTCGATCATGTTCAGGATGTGGGTCTTCCCCTGACCGGCGCCCTCGGTGGGCGACCAGGGCAGCCGGACCGCCTGGGACTTGATCGTGATGCCGCGCTCGCGCTCGATGTCCATGCGGTCGAGGTATTGGGCGCGCATCTGCCGCTGATCCACCACACCGGTCAGCTGGAGCATCCGGTCGGCAAGGGTCGACTTGCCGTGGTCGATGTGCGCGATGATGCAGAAATTGCGGATCAGTGCCGGGTCGGTACGGCTCGGCTCCGGCACGTTCGAAGGGGTCGCGGGCACGCAGGGTCCTGTCTCTTGAGGCGCCTGTCGCCTCTGGTCGGATCGATACGTATGGCTCCCATAGTCCCATGGCCGGGGCCCACGGCCGTGCCGGGCGGTGCGGGAGGCGCCGCGGCACCCGCCACGGGCCACCGGTTTGGGCGGCGCGGTGGCCGACTGCTAGCCTGGGCAGTCGCGCCTCGTCCCCTCTTACCCGAGGCCCGGACCCCATCAGACCAAACCTGAAAAGGCTCTTTCGTGGCGAACATCAAGTCCCAGATCAAGCGCAACAAGACCAACGAGAAGGCGCGCCTGCGCAACAAGGCCGTCAAGTCCGAGCTCAAGACCGCCATCCGTCGCACCCGTGAGGCCGTGGCCACCGGCGACGTCGAGAAGGCGACCGAGGCCGCGCGTCTCGCCTCCAAGAAGCTCGACAAGGCCGTGAGCAAGGGCGTCATCCACAAGAACCAGGCCGCCAACAAGAAGTCGGCGCTGGCTCTCAAGGTCGCCGGCCTCCAGGGCTGAGCCTTCCCGCAGCAGTACCCGTCGGTGACGGACACAGCGGTCCCTCTCACCCGCTCCTCCACCGGCACCCTTGATCTTCCGGCCGCACGCGGCCTGCGTTCGCCACGCGGGTGCGGCCTGCCGAAGGGCCCCGTACCTCCCGGTACGGGGCCCTTCGGCATGACCGGCTCCGTTCGCGGCTCTCAGCGGGCCCGCGCGGCCCGGGCCACGGCGACGACCGCCTTCTCCAGGGCGTAGGCCGGGTCCGCGCCGCCGCCCTTGACCGCGGCGTCGGCCTCGGCGACCGCACGCAGGGCGGCGGAGACACCGTCCCCGGACCAGCCGCGCATCTGCTGCCGGACGCGGTCGATCTTCCACGGCGGCATGCCCAGCTCCCGCGCCAGGTCCGCGGGGCGCGCCCCGCGCGGGGCGGAGGCGAGCTTGCCGATGGCCCGGACGCCCGAGGCGAGCGCGAACGTGATGCCGGGCAGCGGCTGGCCGACCGCGATCGCCCAGCGCAGCCGCTCCAGCGCCTCGGCGGCGCGGCCGGTCACCGCGAGGTCGGCGACCTCGAAGCCGGTGGCCTCGGCCCGGCCCGTGTAGTAGCGGGCGACCACGGCCGCGTCGATCGCGCCCTCCACGTCGGCCGCGAGCTGGGCGCAGGCGCTCGCCAGCTCCCGCAGGTCGCTGCCGATGGCGTCCACCAGTGCCTGGCAGGCCTCGGGGGTCGCGGACCGCCCCAGCGCGCGGAACTCCTGGCGGACGAAGGCCAGCCGGTCGGCGGGCTTGGTCATCTTCGGGCAGGCCACCTCACGCGCCCCGGCCTTGCGGGCCGCGTCCAGCAGGCCCTTGCCCTTGGCGCCGCCCGCGTGCAGCAGGACGAGCGTGATCTCCTCGGCGGGGGCGTCCAGATAGGCCTTGACGTCCTTGATGGTGTCCGCGGACAGGTCGTGCGCGTTCCGTACGACCACGACCTTGCGCTCGGCGAAGAGCGAGGGGCTGGTGAGCTCCGCCAGCGTGCCCGGCTGGAGCGCGTCCGGGGTGAGGTCGCGCACATCGGTGTCGGCGTCGGCGGCCCGCGCCGCCTGCACGACCTCCCGTACCGCGCGGTCGAGGAGCAGGTCCTCCTGCCCCACCGCGATCGTCACGGGGGCGAGCGGGCTGTCTGTCGTACTGTTCCTGGCCATCGCCGTCCAGCATCCCACGCGGGTCCGACACAATGTCCCGGTGAATGACGTCAGACATGTGCTCGTCCTCCCCGACCGCGATGCCGCGGAGGAGGCCGCCGACGAAGCCACCGAGCGCTTCGACCTGCCCGCCCGCCCCCAGCTCCGCCGGGACGCCCTCGCCGGCGAGGACGACGCCGAGGACGCCCAGTGGCTCCTGCTCATCAACGACGAGGACGAGGAACTCGACCCCGCCGCGCTGAACGAACTGGCGGAGGAGTTCGAGGGCTGGCTGGAGGAGGACTAGGCCGTGCCGCTGCGCGTTCCCGTCCAGCGCCGCCGCTCGCCGGAGCCGGGGGCGGAACGCCCCGGGGTGGCCGGGGCGCTCCCGGCCGTCCCGTTCAACCAGCGCGTACGTCTCCTGGTCGAGGCCGTCGACGAGCCCGACGAGCTCGCCCTCGCCCAGGGGCTGATGGAGGCGCGGGGCTGGGCGGTGCGCCGCGCCGGGCGTGAGGACTCCCCGGCCACCGCGGGCGGCAGCCGCGTCGCGCTCGTCGTCGAGGTACGGCTGAGCGGCTCCCGCTGGCGGGCCGAGAAGGCGGCGTGCGGGGCCGTGGAACGCCTGGCGAGGACCCATCAGCTCGGCCTGTGGGTCCGGGACGCGGCGCTGCTGCTGCGGCCGGACGACCCGCGGACCGAGTACCGCGTGATCCACCGTCCCGGCGCGGGCGGCGGAGGGCGCGACCGGCTCGCTCGGTGGTGGGCCGCGTGCGGCGGGCGTGGCGCGCACCGGCTGCTGCGGCTGCCGTCCGGGCTCACCCGGGAGGCCGTCGAGCGGGAGCTTTCGGAACGTCCCCTCGGCGGAGACGCGTTCACGCCCGACGCCTACGAACTGCGGCCCGCACCGCCCGAGACGGCCGTCCCGGCGGCCACCGGGACGCACCGTGCCGCGCTCCGGGTGCGGACGCTGCCCGGCGTGGCCGGCGCCGCCGCCGCGGCGGCGCTGCTGGGCTGGACGGCCTCCGGGGCGGACGCGGAACTCCTGTGGTGGCCCCTGGCGGTGGTGGCCCTCCTCTGCGCGCCGGGGGTCCACTTCGCCCTGCGCGACTCGTGGTTCTCACGGAACGCGGTCTGGCTGGTGCCGCTCGCCCTGCCCGTGGGGTGGTCGCTGGTGACCTGGCTCGGGCGGCTGATGCAGGCGTTCTACCTCGACCGGTTCGGCATCCCGTCCGGCTCGGTCCGCTCCACCGGGGACCTGTGGCCGTACGCGGCCGCCGCCGAACCGCTGGGCCTCGCCGTGGGGTTCGTGCTGTTCTTCACGGCGGTCGCGGGCTGGCTGCGGCACGTGCACATCGCCAAGGGCGACAACCGCCTCGCCCTGGTGGCCGTCACCGTGCTGCTGTCGGCGGCCTTCGCGGCCACCACGCTCGTCGCCGGCGCCCACGACGCGGACCGGGCCGCCCGCGACGCCGCGTCCGCCGCCGGACGGGGGCACGTGCCGGCGACGTACTTCGGGCTGCACGGCACCTTGATGTGCGTCGTGCCCGTCGGCGAGGGCCCCGTCCCCGTGGAGAACGGACCGGTGCCGGCCGACCGTGCCGTCCTGTCCTTCGGCGCCTCCGGGGACTGGATCTGGCTGTGGGACCCGCGCCGTTCGCAGGCCCTGTCGGTGCGCCGGGAGGACGTGCAGCTGCTCCCCGCGCCGGCGGTCAGCGGCGGGAGTCCCCGAACAGGATGCGGTAGATGATCAGGAGAGCGAGCGCGCCGCCTATGGCCGCGCCCCACGTGGGCAGGTCGTAGAAGTCCTTGGTGATGGGGTGGTCGAGGAACTTCGCCGAGATCCAGCCGCCCACCACCGCGCCCGCGATGCCGATCAGCGTCGTCCCGACCAGACCGCCCGGGTCCTTCCCGGGCAGCAGTATCTTCGCGATGGCGCCCGCTATCAGGCCCAGTACGATCCAGCCGATGATGGTCATGCCGTCAACCTGCCACGGCCCCCGCCCCTTCATGCGCGCCGAGACGGAGCCATGGGCAAGCCGTGACACGGCGGTTGCACTTCTCAGGGAACTCTCAGCACGGCGGCCGGCGGCCGGCGGGTGACGCGGGGTGCGGGAAAACCGGGTGACGTCCGTGCCGGCGGCTGTGCAGGATCGCCGGGTCAGCCGCTCCCGACCAGGAGGCCCCGTGGTGCACCGCACGATCGTCCCGACCTTGTTCCCGCCGCCCGGTTACGCGCACGCCGCGGTCGTCGAGGCCGGGCAGCGGCTCGCCTTCATGGCGGGTTCCGTACCGCTCGACGCGCAGGGCGCCCTGGTGGGGCCCGGCGATCCCGTCGCCCAGGCGCGCCAGGTCGTCGCCAATCTCGACGAGGCGCTGCGGGCCGTGGGAAGCGGCCTGGAGCACGTGGTCGCCTCCACCGTGTACGTCGTGGGCACCGGCCCCGCCGAACTGTCGCGGGTCTGGGAGGTCGTCCGGGCCTCGGGGCTGAGTGCGGGGCCCCACACGTCGACGCTGCTCGGGGTCGGCTGCCTCGGGTACGCCGGCCAGCTGGTGGAGGTCACCGCGACGGCCGTGGTGCCCTGAACCGCGGCGGACGGTTCAGCGGCGCCAGGCGCGGACCAGGTCCTCGGGGCCCCAGTGAGCGGCCAGGGGGAGGCCTGGGGTGACGCCGCAGCGCGAGACGGCGACGAGGGGGGTGGCGGGGGTGGCGCCGGGGACGGCGGTCACGTCGCGGACGAGGGCGTCGTATTCGTGGCGGCCGAAGGGGTGGGTGTCGAACCATTTGACGGAGCCGACGAAGTGGACCTGCGTGGCCACCGGTTCGCGGTCGGCGCCGACGAGGTCGACCTCGGGGTTGTTCTGGCGGTTCCACCAGCCGCCGACAACCTCGGTGCGGGGCCAGGCCTCGTCGGGGAGCAGCCTGAGCAGGGACGCGCGGACGACGGGCTCGACCGCGCGGCCGCGCCAGGTGGACCAGGACCGCTCGAAGCGTTCCAGGGCGAGGTCGCCCCGGCCGCGTTCGATCAGGGGGAGGGCGCGGTCCACGAAGGCGAGCCAGAAGCGCAGGTAGGGGTCGGCGATGCGGTAGCGCTTGTTCTTGGTGTCGGCCTTGGTCGACAGGGGGAGGTCGGCGGCGAGCACGCGCTTGGCCAGGAGGGTGCCGAGCAGGGGCGACAGGGTGCCCGAGGGGAGCGGGTGGGCGCCCCCGGTGCGGGCCGCGATGGAGGAGAAGGTGCGTTCGCCGCTGCCGACGGCCTCCAGGACGGCACGGGAGTGGGAGGCCTCCGGGAACTCGCCGAGCAAGGAGAGCTCCCCCGCGACGAGGAGCGGGGAGAGCGGGGTGGAGAAGGCCCCGCGCAGGAACGCGGTGCGGGAGGTGCCGGGCCGCCACGACTGGACGATCTCCGGGAAGCCGCCGGTGATCAGGAGGGCGTCCACAGCGTCGGCGGCGCCGAGCCCGGTCATGGACTGCACGTCGGCGAGGTGGAGCGGGCGGACGGTCATCTTGGTGCCGCGGCCGTAGAAGGGGCGGCCGTAGGTCTGGAGCGCCTCCATCACCGACATGTCGCTGCCGACCAGGACCAGCAGGACGGGCTTGGCGGACAGGTGGCGGTCCCAGACGGTCTGCAGGGCGCCCTCGAACTCGGGATCCTGCTCCACCAGCCAGGGCACCTCGTCGATCACGGCGATGCTCGGTGCGGTGTCGGGGACGGCGAGGGCGAGCGAGCGCAGCGCCTGGTTCCAGTCGCCGCCCTGGAGGCCGGCGACGAGGTCTGCGCCGGGCAGGCCGGAGTGGGCGAGGGCCGTGGCGAAGTCCGCCCGTTCCGCCGCGGGGTTCCGGCCGCGGGTGGCCTGGAAGACGACGTACGGCACCCCGGAGCGGTCGCAGAACTCCTGGACCAGACGGGACTTCCCGACCCGGCGCCGGCCCGTCACGATCACGGCTTGGCCGCGGGTGGCGGCCGTGCCGTCGGTTACCCGGCGCAGCAGGTCGGTGAGGTGCTCGAGGTCGGCTGTGCGGCCCGTGAACTCCATCGGCGTCGGCCCCCGCGGCTGGCTGGGAAGGTGGACCTGGAAAGGTAGACCAGATCTTACGTAGATCGAGTCTTACTTTACCTCGAGAACCCGGTCCAGGACGAGGCCGAAGCGCTCGCGGTAGCCGGCGAGGACGGCGGCGTCGCCGTCCAGGGCGTCTTCCCGGCGGATGCCGTCGGGGGCGGTGGTGATGAGCGTGCGGCCGGAGAGGTCCCGGGGCGGGGTTCGAGGCGGAAGACCGGCTCGCCGTCGTGGTGGAGGTCGAGGTCGCCGTACGGGGCGCCGCCGCGTCAGGGCGTTCGGGGCGCGCGGCGCCGATGCGGCGGAGGTAGGCGTCGGCCTGGGGGGCGTCCATGGCGTCAGTCTTGGGGAACCGCCGACGATCACGCCGGACCCGGATAGCTTCACGGCATGACGCGAACACTGCGCGAGCGGCACGCCGCGGCGATGGGCCGGCTCAGGGACGACGAGGACGTGTGGGTGGCGACGGCGGATGCGCGCGGAGTGCCGTGCCTCGTCCCGCTGTCGTTCTGGTGGGACGGGGAGGAGATGT
This sequence comes from Streptomyces sp. NPDC059718, assembly GCF_042733315.1. Classification (NCBI taxonomy): domain Bacteria; kingdom Bacillati; phylum Actinomycetota; class Actinomycetes; order Kitasatosporales; family Streptomycetaceae; genus Streptomyces; species Streptomyces sp. NPDC059718. The sequence goes on along the minus strand of NZ_JBHWGA010000003.1, from coordinate 266,215 downwards.
GGCTCGCCACACGGAGGACGAATCCCACCGGGAGGAACCTGGAGTCCTCGGGAAGGGTGCGGCTGAGTCTGGGTCACACCAGGGATCTGGTGCTCATCGACGGCACGGCACGGGTCGTCGACTTCGCGCGGCTGCCGGACGGTGTCGGTGACGCCTTCGCGGCGAAGGCCGAGTGGGATCCCCGCAGTGACGGACCTTCGTACGCGTTCTACGCGATCCGGCCGCAATGGGTGCAGGCCTGGGGGACGGTACCGGAGATGCGGGACCGGGACCTGATGAAGGAAGGGGTGTGGCTATTCTGATCGACAATCGGCGATATACACAGTGCCAGACCGCAAGTTGCCGGTTTTACGTCGGACATGGGCTGGTTGATCTTCGGATTTCGTTGTCCAGAGACTCTTGACGGGGGCTTGACGCGCGCGGTTTCATCCTCGGAAGCGGAGGTGAATATTCCGTTTCATGTTTCCCTGGACCGGAGGCGGTAGCCCCCTCGAGCCCGACCCGATCGGATGCGCGCATGACCGACACGCTCCACCCGCCGACGGCCCCGCACTCGCCGCTGGCCCCGCCCATCGAGGCTCCGAAGTCGCTCAAGAGGTCGATCGGCGTGGTCGGCGGAACGCTGCTGACGCTGTCGTGCCTGACCCCGGCCTCCTCGCTGTTCGTCATCGTGCCCCCGCTCTTCGCCGACCTGGGAACCGGGACGGCGCTGACCATCGTGATCGCGGCGGTCCTCTGCATCGCGGTGGCCTTCTGCTATTCGGAACTCGGGACGCTGATACCGAGCGCGGGCGGCGAGTACGCGATGGTCGGCACGCTCATCGGGCGGCTGGCCGGGTGGATCGTGTTCGTGCTGTCCCTGATCGTCGTGATGATCGTGCCGCCGATCATCACGCTCGGCACGGGCGAGTACCTGGCGCCGATCATGCAGATCGACCCGAAGATCGCGGGCGCCGCCGTCATGCTGCTGGCCACCGTCATGGGTCTGCTGGACCTGCGGGCCAACGCCTGGATCACCGGCATCTTCCTGGTCCTGGAGGTCGTCGCGGCGGCGGTCGTGGCCTTCCTCGGCTTCTCCCACACCTCGCGGTCGGCCTCGGTGCTGATCCACCCGGTGACGGAGGCCGGGCACGGGGTGGGGTCGGCGGTCACGGCGGGGACGATCATCGCGGGGCTGGCGATCGCGCTCTTCGTGCTGCAGGGCTTCAGCACGGCCGTGTACCTGTCCGAGGAGATGGACAACCCGCGGCGCACGGTCTCCCGGACCGTGCTGTGGACGCTCGGCATCGGCGCCCTGGTGGTGATCGTGCCGACGATCGCGATCACGCTGGGCGCGCCCGACATGAACTCCCTGATGGCGGGCGACCTCTCGGCGCTCGTACGGGGCTGGAGCAACTCGGCGGTCGGCACCTTCGTCAGCCTCTGCATCGCGCTGGCCATCATCAACGCGGGCATCGTGATGGTCATCCAGAACTCCCGGGTGCTGTACGCCTCCGCGCGGGACCGCGCCTGGCCGACCCCGGTCAACAAGGCCTTCGGCACGCTGAGCAAGCGGTTCGGCGCCCCGTGGATCGCGACGCTCGCGGTGGGCGTGCCGGGCGCGGTGCTGTGCTTCGTACCGGTGGAGACGCTGAGCGGCGTCACCGGTGTGGCGGTCGCCGCGATGTACATCGTCGTCGCCCTCGCGGCCCTCGGCTCGCGCCGCGCCGGGCACAAGGAGCGTGCGGCCTGGCGCATGCCGCTGTGGCCCGCGGTGCCGCTGCTGCTGGTCGTCGTGCTGGCGTACGTGCTGACCCGGCAGACCGCGCAGGACCTGGTGATCACCGGTGTGATCGTCGCCGCCTCGCTGGCCTACTGGCTCTTCTACCTCCGGCCGCGGCAGAGCACCCGCTGGGTGATCTCCGTACCCGAGGAGGAGATGGGCCTGGAGGACGCCTGAGCCGCCCGTCCCCGGCACCCGTGGGGCCCGTACCGGTCGTACACCGGTGCGGGCCCTTCGCCGTCCCCGGACGGCCCGCTCCGCGGCGGGCGACGGACCGGTCGCGGCGGCCCGCAGGTCCTCCCGGTCGCCCAGGACGGCGACCGGGCCGTCCCGGTCGGTGCGCAGGACCGTGGTGCCCTGGGCGCGCAGCGCGGCGAGGGTCCGGGGCGACGGGTGTCCGTACGGGTTCCCGGCCCCGCAGCTGACGAGCGCGAGACGGGGCCGGATGCGGGCCAGCAGCGCCGGGTCCTGGTAGGCGGAGCCGTGGTGTCACAACTTCCTTAGCAGACACCTACTCCCCTACCCTTGACGGCATGAAGACCACCGCCAGGGTCCGCAGGGTCGGCATCTACATCCGGATCAGTGATGACCGCGAGGGCGGCGGTCTCGGCGTGAAGCGCCAGGAGGACGACTGCCGCCTCCTGGCCGCCTCCCTCGGCTGGAGCGTCGTCGAGGTGTACGACGACAACGACATGTCGGCGACCAACCGCCGGAAGAAGCGCCGGGGCTATCACCGGATGCTGGCCGACATGCAGAGCGGCCACATCGACGCCGTCCTGGCATGGCACCCCGACCGCCTGTACCGCCAGCCCCGGGAGCTGGAGGACCTGATGGACCTCCTGGATAACCCTGACCTGGACGTGGAGCTGCGTACCGTACGGGCGGGCAACATCGACCTCAGCACTCCGGACGGCCGGATGCTCGCCCGCATCCAGGTGGCCGTGGCCAAGCGGGAGGTCGAGCACCGCCAGGAGCGCATCCTCCGCAAGGTCCAGGAGCTGGTCGAGGCCGGGAAGATTCATAACTCCGGCCACCGGCCCTTCGGCTACACCCGGTTCTTCGACGGCACCGGGAACCGCCGGAAGATCATCGGCGAGGTCCTCAACGAGACCGAGGCCAAGCACGTCGAAAGCTGGGCTGACCGGGCCCTGGAGGGCGAGTCCCTGTACTCCCTCGTGGTCTCCGCCATCGACAGCGGCATCAAGACCTCCACCGGCGGTGACTGGTCGTACAACGGGATGAAAGCCCTCTTGATCAGCGGCCGGATCGCCGGGCTGAAGGAGCACAAGGGCGAGGTCGTCGGGAAGGCCGTCTGGCCCGCCATCATCTCCGAGGAGAAGCACAAGGCCCTCCGAGCCCTGCTGCGCGACCGTTCCGCGCAGGCCAAGGAGCGGGGAGCCCAGCGGACCACCACCGCGAAGAAGTACCCGCTCTCCGGCCTGATCCGCTGCACCTGCCAGGTCCCGCACACCGTGGGCGTCCCGTGCGACTGCAAGGAGCAGGGCCGGGAGCACCACAAGATGGCGACGCGCCCGCGTTCCGACAGCCCCATCAGCGTGTACACATGCCCCAAGGACGGCGGAGGCTGCGGAGGCCGGACGATCCAGATCCCCGACCTGGAGAAGGCCATGGAGCGGCTGCTCTTCGCTCAGCTCGAAGAGGTGGAGGCCGCGGTGGGTCAGGACCCGGACGACCCCCGGCCGGCTCTGGAGGAGAAGCTCAAGAACATGGAGGCCCGACGGGCCGCCCTGGAAGAAGAGCTGGACGAGGGCGACCGACCTATCCGCGAGATCACCGAGGCCCTGACCCGCATCAAGGGCCGCATGGCGAAGATCCAGCGAGACCTGGCGGAGTACAGCGTGAAGGCCAACGTCCTGGAGATCAGCGCGGACGACCTGCGGGCGGCCTGGGCGGACTACTCGGTGCCGAGGAAGCAGGCGGTGTACCGGGGGCTGATCAGGGAGATCATCATCCACCCGGCCACCAGGCCCTACAACGTCTTCAACCCTGACCGTATCGAGGTCATCTGGAAGTGATCACTGGACCTTGGGCCCGGCCTATCCCGCTGCCGTAGCGCAATCGGCCTCAACGCCGGGAGCCTCGGCGGCGAGTTGCTCAATGATCGCCTCTTCGCCGCTCTTGGTCCGGGTCCCCACGGCCAGCGCGATCGGACTGCTGCCCGCTGTCCAGTGGTCTATGAAGATCTTGTACTGAGGCGTGTAGTCGACCATGTTGGCGTCCATGAATGCCTGGAGCGCCGCCTTGCCATCGTCGTCCCTGAGCAGCCCCACGTCTTCCCGCCATTTGAACCCCAGGGCGGCCATAACTTCCTTGGAGCAAGATCGAGCTGGTGAGTCCTCCGCAGCGGCAGCCGACTGGCCTTCTGATCCGCTGGCCTGATCGGCGTTGTCGTCCGAACTACCCGAGCAGCCCACCGCGAGCAACATCACGGCAGCCGCGAGCAGTACCTTTGTCCGCATTTCCCCCACCCCACACAAGTCCCCCACAACACAGTGGGCACATCCTGCCGGAACCCGTGGTCGGGCGTCGAGAACTCGCAAGCATCAGTGCCGAGTTCCAGGGCGCTAGGCGGCCTTCTGACGGCCCCGAGCGGCCTTCACCAGGTCACGCTTCGTCCGGCGGAGCATCTGCTCCTGGAGCATGGTGCGGGCGGGAGCCGTGGCCGTCTGCCGTCGCACCCACAGCTCCTCGCGGTACGCCTTGATGACCGCCTTGCCCTTCGGCCCCTGGGTCCGCAGGACGGCGGCCCAGACGCCATGGGGCGTGACGTAGGCGGTCACTGGAGGATCTCCGGCTCGCACGGCTCGTAGCCGTTGTCCCCGACGACGGGGCACAGGGAGGAGCCGTCCAGGTGCGACCAGCGCGGAGGGTTCCCCCAGGCGCCGATCCAGTCGGAGGGGGTGGACTCCTGAGCCGGCTCGCCGCACTCGGAGCACACGGCCTGGCCGCTCATCCCTGGGCCTCCACCTTCAGCCAGCGGTCCGGGTGCTCCTGCTCCTCGCGGGCCTTCAGGTTCTCCACGTACTCCGCAGTGGCGTCGACCACCTGGTACACGACACCGCGACTCGGCTTGTGCTCGGGCAAGTTGGAGAACGCGGTCACGGTGAACAACTCGTCCATCAGACGGAACCTCCCTGCCAGTGCTCGCGGGAGTCGAAGGTCAGCGTCTTGCCCTCGCGGCTGTCGACGAAGACCTGGGTCGCCTCGCCGCCGTGCCCTCCGTACGGCACGAACTGGGCGGAGCCGCTCGGAGAGCTGTACGACCAGGAGATCCCCCACTCGCCGTCCGGGGACTTCAGCAGGGTGACCCGGTCGCCTTCGTCGGTCTCGTAATGGGCCTGCTGGGCCCATTCTGCTTCAGCCATTGCTCTCCCCCTTCAGAGACGGCCGTCGCCGTCGAACGGCTCGGGCTCGTAATCCACCGCGAGGTCCGCCATGGCCTGCTCCGTGGTCCCGCCCGGCGGGATGAACGGACACACCGGCGGGCAGTCGTAACGCCCGTCATCACAGGTCACGCACTGAGCCACGGACTCCCCCTGAATTTAAATTCCTGACCCGTCCAGAAACGCGCGAACCCCTACCGGACGGGTAGTCCGGTAGGGGTTTGCGACAGTCAGAGTACAGGTTTTCTTGGCGGTGCCGCATTCTCCAAGAATCGTTGGAGCGGGGCCAAGAATTTAAATTCAGAAGGGGGTCGCGGCGCCCAACCAGCGAGGGTCTCCGGCCTTCCTCTTGGCGAGGGCCTTCGAGAGCTTGTCGAGCTGGACCAGGCGGAGGAACTCGATACGCCGCTCGTCACTGGCGTCCATCTTCATGACGATGGCCTCCTCGGACTCGGGGTTCTTCCTGGCCACACTCATCACGGTTCCCAGGGCCCTCTGGATAGCCCTCTCAGTGACCTCCAAGCCGTCCGCAGTCTCCACGAGCCCGAAGTAGTCGTAGGCGGCCTCCAGTTCGTCCTGGGTGGGCTCCTCGGCCGGCTCGGGCGTCTCGTCCACCACGGCCTTCGGGATGGCCACCACGCGCGCCTGGACAGGCTCAGCCCCGTCGATGGACGCCGGACGCGAGCGAGCGGTCATCAGCACCGCGTCCGTGCGCGCCTTCTCCCTCGCGCGTGCCTCCTCCAGTTGGCGCGCCCACCTCCTGCCCTCACCCTCCGGGTTGGGCTGCGGCCTGGGAGGGGCCGGAATCCTCACCTTCCCCGGCTCGGGCTCCTCGTCGATACCGGCCGTCTCCACGCCGAGTTCTGCCGCCATGCGGGCCACGGCCTCGGGCCCCGTGTCCCGCTTCGCCAGGTCGACCAGCTCCTGGAGGAGTTCGGCCTGCTGGGTCGAGGAGGCCAGGAGGGCCGCCATGACGTCCTCGTTGGTTCCGGCCGCCGGGGACGCCTTACGTACGGGCTCCTCGCTTACGTACGTAGTGGGGTCTTCGTCCGCCGATACGTACCGGAGGACGAAGACCTTGGAGCCCTTGCGGATCTCCACGGCGCCCTGGTCCTCGGCGGCCTGGAGGATGGCCCCGCTCTTCCGGTTCAGCTCGGTGCTGGTGAAGGTCTGCATACGTACAGAGTACCTACTCCGTACGTAACTCTCTACATACATGCGTAACGAAGGGTGCGGGAGATTCCCGGACCCTCAGCACTACACGGTTCATCCCCGCGTGCGGGTGGAGGGTCTGTCCTCGTCCGGCTCGTACCCATCCTCCAGCTCCCGCTTGCCATCAATCAGCAGCCACTCGCGCCGGAAGTCAGGGTGCTTGGCGTACGCCTGAACGAGTTCGCGGAGCACTGGAGCACGGAGCCCCCGCCGGATACCGGTGAGCCCCTTCATGAGCGCGTCCTCCCAGAAGACACCGCTCCTGTCCTCCGGCGCCTCCTCCTTCAGCACCCAGTCCAGAATGCGGCGCTTGGCCTCAACGTCGGCGAGGACCTGGTCCCGCAACCTCGTCAGGCCCTCGTCCTTGCCGACTTTCACCGTGCGAGCCAGAGTCTCGTCTTCGCGCAGACGGCCTCGAAAGAACTCCACCATGACCCAGAAATCGTCTCTCATCATCGCCATACCCTCCCCTTGGTGGTGCGCTGAGGGGTCATCATCCACCAGGCCAGTCGACCCGTGCCGCCCCATGGCCCCCAACGCCACTCGGGAAGTCACAAAGAGGTCCTCTGCTTCCGCCGGGCCATCCGGCGCTCCTGCTTGGCGATGCGGGCCTCGATCAAGGGGTCGATCGGCTGGTTCGGCAGGCGGCGGTAAAACGCCTGGAAGACCCGGGGGTTCCCCGCGCACAGAGTCCGCAGGAGCCGGTCATCCTCGGTCTCCTCGCGGGGCTCCTCCACGGCCGGCTCCGCCATCTCGGCCTCCTGGGCGGCCATCTCGGCCCTCTTGGCCTCCCAGTACCGGGCCATGTACTCCGTCGTCTTCCGCTGGTTCTCCAGGATCATCTGCGCCCGCTGCTGCGACATCAGCTCTCCGTCCGGCAGCTCGTACGGCAGCAGCTCGCGCACCTCGTCCTCGGTGATCTGGCGGCCCGCGTCGAACCAGCGCCGCCAGTCCGCCTCCTTGGCGTCCAGGATGGCGTTGGCGGCCTTCATCAGGTCGTCCCGGTACGGACCCGGCTCGGTCTCGGCGATCAGGTCCAGGAGGTGCTTCGCGTACAGCGGGGCGTGCTGGATCCTCCGGCGGATCTCCAGCTCCTCGTGGGTCAGGGACCGGTGGATGCGGGTGTGCTCCCAGCCGTGCCGGTAGGCCAGCTTGGACGGGCGGGTGTCCACGAGATTCGGGTCCTCCTGGAGGATCAGGGCGTCCACGACCCAGTCCAGGGCGTACCGGGTGGCCCTGGCCTTCCCGGTCTTCTGGAGCACCCCGGCCTCCTCCAACTTGGCCGTCAGCCGCTTGGCCTTGTCCCGTCCTCCGGCCAGGTCCTGCCACTCCTTCGCGCTTCCCTCCCAGACCGGGTACGTCAGGACCGCGATCCTCCAGCCCTCTCCGCCCAGGCGTCCCCGGGTCCACATGTCGTGTCCGGGCTGGAGGAGGACGGCCTCGGAGTATCCGGGCGCGTCAGATACACGGTGGGTCTTAGAGTCCTTAGTCCTCCAACCATCCTTGGGGCCCTGGGGGTTGGGGGTCTTATTAGTAGTGGTACTGGTGTATCCGAGGCGCCCACATTCGGCGAGCCGGTAGGACCCCTTCTCCCGGCCGTCGGCGTCCCAGGACCGACCCCGCTCGATGGTCTCCACGAGACCGCGGGGGGTCGTGCCGCCCGGGAGGGGGCTGGTCATCTCCCAGACCTGGGACAGACCGAGCCCGGAGTACTCCAGGTTGCGGAGCTTGTCGATCGGACCGTCCTTCAGGATCCAGGCGAGACGGCACTCCTGGATCGACGAGGTGTCCTCCAGGAGCGTGGCCCTGATCAAGTTGATGGCGTCGTCGGCCAGAGCGGAGGACGCGGGGAGGCCCTCCGGGAATTCCTGGAGATCGGTTCGACCGGGGGCGTCCTGGACGCTAGAATTGGCAACGTGCTTCACGGTGGCTCCGCTTCTTCGAACGGGAGGAGCTGCCGGTCCTGAGAGATGTGATGACCTCCTGGACCAACCGGGAATTTTAAATTCCCTGACACAGCCCCTGGGTTACCAGCCCGGGGGCTTCGTCGTGTCTGAGGCACAGCATAGGCGCGCGTATAGCACCTTGGCCAACTTCCCCAGCACTACAGAAAATCCCGTAGCGGGTATCTCTACCAACCATTGTTGGAGCGATTAGATAAGGCCGATGACTTCCAACTCGGAATGGCCCAGCACGATTCAGAGCTGGTAATATAGGGACGTCGCACCAAGCGATTGCGGCCAATTGGCATCGACTCCTCCGGAGACCCCCTGCACGGGGATGGTCTCCGTGCGCTGTGAGTCGAAGGGATACCGCCAATGCAGCGCGGCCCCACGAACGAGCTGGTCCTCACCGAATCTCGCACGATGCGTCAGCAGACCATCGAGCGGACCGACGTGCTCGACAAGGTCAAGGTCCTGGCGACGCTGCCGGACGGCTTCCATGTGACCACCGGGATGGTGGCCGTGTACTTCCAGGTCCCCGTCAAGACGGTCGAGAGCGTCGTCGAGGTGAACCGGCAGGAGCTGGAGTCCAACGGGTACCGCGTCCTCCGGGGCGCTGATCTGACCGAATTTGCGGCCCCTTTCGGCGGGGCCGCAAATCTGGGGCTCAGCCCGATGGCCCGATCAGTCGCGGTCTTCAACCGCAAGGCCGTCCTCAACGTCGGCCAGCTCCTGCGGGACTCCGAGGTCGCCAGGCAGGTCCGCACGTACCTCCTGGACGTCGAGGCCGGACAGGCCAGCACTCCCCAGATCCCGACCTCGTTCGCGGACGCACTGGAGCTGGCCGCCGCGCAGGCCCGGGCGCTGGAGCAGGCGAACGCCGCCCTGGCCATCGCGGCCCCGAAGGCCGAGGCCCACGACCGCCTGATCGAGAACGGCTCGGACCACATCCTCAACCTCATCGCCAAGGAGCTGAAGGTCCCGCAGGGGTGGCTCCGTCAGCGGCTGTTGGCGTGGAACTGGATCTACGTCCGCACCGCGGACTGCGGAGCGCTCCAGTACATCCCGTACGCGGACAAGAGCGAGCACTTCTCCCTGTCGGAGCTGGAGATCCCGCACCGCACCCGCGAGAACTGCTGGCACGTGACCCTCAAGGTCACCCCGAAGGGCCGAGAGGCGATCCGCCGGAGGTTGGCGCAGGAGGCCGCGGAGGCCGAGCCGGCCGTAACGGAGACCACGGTCATCGACGGCTACGAGATCACCGTGCGGCGGGGGGCGTGATGACGCGTCTGAAGGCCGAGCAGGTCGGCAACACCGAGATCCACGAGGTCCTGACGACCGAGGGGCTCTCGCATAGCTCCAAGGTCGTCTGGATGTACCTGAAGGTCGCGGCCGACCCCCAGGAGATGAAGCCCATGGCTCGGGCTCTCTCCATGGACCCCGAGACCGTGTCCCGGGCCGTGAAGCTCCTGGCCACCAAGGGCTTGGCCCGGCAGGTCTCCCGCGTCTGGCTGGCCGGGGAGGCGTCATGACCGCCCTGGAGGGCCTGATCGTCGCCAGCGGCCCGGAGCGGATCGAGGAGGTCCGCGTCCACGAGGGCGGCGTGATCGAGGCCATCGCCACGAGGCCCCTGCGGGTCTTCGAGCGCCAGCCGAACGGCTCCCTGGAGGAGTTGCACGGCGACGCCAAGACCGCAGCCCTGGAGGCGTTCTGGGCCTCCGTCACCCACTTCAACGAGCAGCAGGAGCAGGACCGATGACGCGCCCGACCATCTCCTTGAACGACTTGATCAAGAACCGCTTGGAGGAGATCGCCGAGGACGCGTGGATCAACGACCGCGTCATGAACCTGAACCACGGTGACGGCCGGCTCATCCACATCGGCACCGCCACCACGTGGGAGCTGTGGCAGTGCCACGCCGACCATGGCAACGGCCGTCCGTGCGGGGAGGCCCTGATCACCGCCATGCAGGCGGCCACGCTCCTGGGCGACTACGGCGACGACGGCCCGGTCCCCCACCCGGTCATCCCGGCCGTGGAGATCGAGCTGCTGGACGAGGCCGTCGGCGGCTTCCTGCCCGACCTGCTGTACCACCGCTCCGACGTCGAGGCGCGCTTCAAGGCGGTGCACGCCTGATGCTGACGAACCTCGTCCTCCACGCCATCGCCGCGGGCATCGTCCTCGGCCTGATCATCGCGGTCGTCCGCCAGATGCGGAGCGCCCGGTGACCCTGACCGCTGCCGACTTCTTCGCCGGTGGTGGCGGCTCCTCCTCGGGGATGACCAAGGTCCCCGGGGTGGAGCTGCGGCTCGCCTGCAATCACTGGGCTCTGGCCGTCCAGACCCACGAGCGCCATTTCCCGAAGGCCGACCACCGCTTGGCCGACCTCAGCCAGGTCGACTTCCGGCAGTACCCCCGGGTTGACCTGCTGTGGAGCAGCCCGGAATGCACGAACCACAGCATCGCAAAGGGTCGGAAGCAGGCCCAGGAGGACCGCGTCCCGGACGATGAGGGCAACACGCTGCCCCTGGAGGCAGGGGCTCGCTCCAGGGCGACCATGTGGGACGTTCCGCGCTACTTGGAGGCGATGATCCTCCGGGGTCGTCCGGTCCTCGGAGGCGTCACCGAGAACGTCGTGGACGTCTGCCGCTGGGTGCTCTTCCCGGCCTGGCGGAAGGCCATGGAGGTCCTCGGGTACGACCTGATCCCGGTCTTCCTCAACAGTGCTCACGCGCATGCCAGGAGGGCTCTGTGGAGCCCACAGAGCCGTGACCGCGTGTACTTCCTGTACGTCCACAACAGCGTCGGCCGGAAGATCGACGTGGAGAAGTGGACCAGGCCGTTCGCCACCTGCTCCGAGCACGGCACCGTGCGGGGCCGCCAGTTTTTCAAGAAGAAGGGCGAGCCCTGGGGCCGCTTCCGCGCCCAGTATTACTTCGTGTGCCCGGAGCCCGGCTGCGCCCTCGTGGTGGAGCCCAAGGCCCTCCCGGCGTCCACGGCCGTCGACTGGTCCAACCCGGGACAGCGCATCGGTGACAGGGCCAGGCCGCTGGCCGCCAAGACTCTCAAGCGGATCGAGGACGGCCTCCAGCGCTACTCTCGGCCGCTCATGGTCCCGACCGAGGGCAGGGACGGGAAGCTCGCCAAGCCGCTGGACGAGCCCGGCAGGACCCAGACGACCCGCCGGGAGAGCGCCGTGCTCTTCACCCCGGCGTTCGTCGCGGAGCTTCGGGGCGGGAACAGCAAGCACAGGCCCCTGTCGGACCCGCTGGCCACCGTGACGGCCGGAGGGTTCCACCACGCCTTAGTGGTGCCCTACTACAGCTCCGGTCGGGCCAAGCCCGTGGACGTCCCGCTCGGGGCGCTGAGCACCGTCGACCGCTTCGCCCTCGTGGAGCAGCAGGCGCGCGTGGAGGACTGCACGCTGCGGATGCTCCAGGTCCCGGAGATCGCCAGGGCCATGAGCTTCGACCCGGACCACGAGATCCTCGGCAACAAGCGCGAGGGGACGAGGCTCTTGGGCAACGCGGTGACCCCTCCGGCCTCCGAGATCCTGATGAGCGCCGTGGTGGAGGCCGTCACCGGCGAGGACCTCGAAGCGGCATGACCGACCTGACCGCCGTGGCGGACGCCCTGAGCGAGCACCCCGAGGAGCTGATGTCCCTCGGGGTGCTCCTCGGCCTTGCCGGGGGTGAGCCGGCCGCCGTGAAGCACCTCTTCGAGATGGCCCCCGCGATCCCTGACGGGACCACGCGGGGCGAGTACGCCACCCGGCTCCGCTTGATCGAGATGGGAGTGACCTCGTGAACATCTACGAGTGCCACGTCTGCGGAGAGCCGCAGGGGGACAGGACGTGCGTCCGGTGCGCGAGTCGAATCCGCGGTGCCCTCGCAGCACTCCCGGAGCAGTTCGTCCTCCTGACGCTGAGCCGTCAGCGGGCCCAGGGCGGGGGCGGGGACGGAAGGTCCCCGAAGCGCATTCACGCCCCTCTCCCGGGGGACGAGAGGGTCCTGAACCTCCTCGGTCCCGCCAGCCGTCAGAGCGTCACTGACGCCCGCGACCAGGAGGGCGCCGCGCCCTTCCTGGAGGTCCTCGCGGGGTGGTGCGAGGCCGTGGTCTACGAGCGGGGCCTGACGCCCATCCGGCGCGACCTGACGGCCATGATCCGGCTGCTGACGGCCCACCTCTCGTGGATCTGCGAGCAGTCCTGGGCGGCCGACTTCGACGAGGAGATCCGGGGCCTGGTCAGGACGGCTCAGCGCATCACGATGACCCAGCCGAGGAGGGAGCTGCTCCGGGGTGTCACGTGCCCGTCATGCGATGGCCTGACGCTGGTCAGGCACTTCCCGGGGGACTGGGCGGCCGAGTGCGCGCTCTGCCCGAGCGTCCGGCTCGACTCGCGGGACTACGAGGATCTGGTGAAGACCCAGGCGCGTGACGCCCGGCACGCCGTCAACCCCTGACGGGCTGACGGGCCTTGACGCTAATGTGTTACGCAGATAACCGAAAACCGCAGCGGAGGCCGGGCTAGCCGCCAAGCAAGAGCCCGGCCTCCTCACCACAGCAAAGGGATGAGCTTCGCCGTGGCTGAGAAGAACCGTACCGTCCTGCCCTCGGGCCGGGACGGGCAGAAGACGTTACGCGCCCGCTGGGGCGCCCAGGTCTGGCTGGCCGTCGGTGCCGCCGTCCTGACCACCGCCCTGACCGCCGTGAGCTTCTGGCTCTCGTACGAGGGGCTCCACGACCTCGCCTCCGACCACCGGCTCCGTGGGGAGCGCGCCTGGGCATGGCCCGCCACGGTGGACTCCTTCATCGGTGTCGGCGAGCTGCTAATCCTCCGGGCCTCCCTGATGCACCGGGTGGACTGGTGGGCCATCTCCCTGACGGCGGCCGGCTCAATCGGCTCGATCGCCCTGAACGTTGCCGGGGTGGGCGTCAGTGATGACCCGCTCGACTACGTGACGGCCGCCGTCCCGCCCGTGGCAGCCCTGCTCGCCTTCGGCGTCCTGATGCGCCAGGTGCACGACTTCCTCCTCTCGCGCCAGCCCGCCGTGACGGCTACCCCGGAGCCCGTCAGCGCCCCCGTCACGGCCCCGGTGGAGCCCGAGGAGCCGGAGGTCGTCGAGGAGCCCCAGGAGGCCGTCCACAGCCCTGTGGATGAGCCCGTCATGACGCCCGAGCCTGAACCCGTCACGGAGCCCTCGGAGCCGCCGACCCAGCGCGAGCAGATCGACGCGGTGGTCCGGGGCTTGTACGACGTCCTCGGCGCCCGCCCGCTGACCCGTCACATGGTCGCGGGCCTCCGAGACGCAGGACTCCCCTGCTCCGAGGGCACAGCCCGTGAGAGCCGGAAGAGGGTCGAGGCGGCCGAGCCGGACCTCCAGAACCTCCCGGACTCCATGGCCGCCTGAGCGGCCCCACACGACCACTGGCGGCAGTGCTCGCCCACGGCTTGAGCACACGCGCCCACCCGCCCTGGAGGCGCCATGACCGACGACGACAAGACCGAGAAGCTTCCCCCGCCCGAGCCGACCCTCATCCAGCCCGAGGTCCACGTCCACTTCGTCCAGCCGACGGTCCAGCTCCCTGAGCCGGCCGAGTCCCGCTGGAACTTCGCCTGGCTCCAGCCCACCCGGAACGCCAAGTGCATGGCTCTCGCCGTCGTGACGGCCCCCTGGTGGGCGGCAGCCCTCCGGGACCTCCACCAGGACCAGAGCATCGAAGGCGCCTGGGTCATGGCCGGGGCGGCCTTCGTGGCCACGTACTGGCTCGACAGGCGCCGGGGGGCCTGGTGGACCCGGGTCCTCGTCTGGACCGCGACGTTCGGGGCCTTCGGAGCCCTGCCCGTCTTCTCGACCCTCGTCCGCATCATGACCGGGAGCCCCGCATGAACTCTGTGACCACTGCGACGGTCTCCCTCGGTGCCGTCACCCTCGGCTTGGGCATCTTGGCCTGGCACTTCACCAAGTGGTGGAGGACCGGAGGGGGCGGCGCGAGTCGACCCGGACCGGGCCCGGCCGTGTCCTCGACAGGCGGGCGAGACCCGAAGGTCTTGATCCCGCTCCTCAGCTCGATGGCACTCGGCATGGTCTCGATCACGGCTGCCGGAGGCATCATCGGCACCGCCGCGACCTTCGTCCTGAACACCGGCTCCCTGGTGGGCAACTGGTCCTTGACGGCCGCGACGGGCTCCGTGACGCCCGAGGTGACGCGGTCCGGTCTCAAGGCCCTGACGCCCGGCGGCTGCGCGATGCTGACGATCTACTTCGTGGTCTTGGTGGCCATCTGGAAGTCCGGCGCCAAGCTCCTCAAGGGCAAGATCATGTCGGGCGTCCTCGCCGGGATCTTCCTGGGCCTGTCCGCCGGGTTCTCCGGGGTGGCGGCCGTGGGCGCCGTGACGATCACGAACACCCTCGGCGACAAGATCACGGGCGTGGTCCTGTGAAGACCTTCCGGCGGGTCATGGAGCGCCTGGCGCGCGGGAGCAGCGCCATGGGCTGGGGCATGGCCCGGGGTGTCGTCGACTGGCTCAAGGCCGGGGAGAAGATCTCGGACTTCGTGGTCCGAGTGCTGTTCCTCGCCATCCCCGTGGGCATCGTCTGGAGCCTCCTCACGGCCACCAAGGCGACCATGTGGGGCCTCGTGACCGTCTGGTGCCTTGCGGCCTGGAGGGCCGGGCGGCCGGCTCAGGGAGAGCAGCAGGAGGGCGCCCCTGACCTCCACCCCGACGACCTTGTGGAGCTGCTCTGGGAGCTGACCGGAGACCGGAAGGGAGTCCACCTCTCCGCCGTCGCCGCACAGCTCCAGAAGGAGATCCCGGAGCGCTCCTGGACGGTCGCCGACGTGAAGGCGCTCCTGAAGGCCGCGGCCGTCCCCACGCGCCACTCCGTCCGTGTGCCGGGTGTCGGGGTGGCCGTGGGGGTCCACCGGAAGGACATCCCGGGGAGCCCCTCCCCCGCCCCTTCCGGGACCCCCGGTAGCGACGTAGATCCGCAGGTCAAACCGGCTACAGCTACAGCTACTACGTACCAGCGAGAGGACTTCGGGGGAGGGGCTGGCGTCGTCCTCCGTCCAGTGGGCGGCCCCAGCAACCACACCGTGGTGCAGCCCCCGAAGAACTGATCATCAGCGAGAGCAGAGGACCCATGGACTACGCAGCGATGTACCGCCAGGCAATGACCGACGGTGCTACCGACTACGCCCAGACGATCGTCGTCTCCGCCATGTCGGCGGCCCAGACCGGGGCCATGAGCCCCGAGGGCCTCCACACCTTCGTGGAGGAGGTCAAGGCGAACCCGCCTGAGTAGCTCAAGCCCCGGGGCGGCCGACAGCCGCCAAGCATCCCAACCGCCCCGGTTCCCCCATCCCCATGACAGAGACAGGACCAGCAGGATGCCACTGAACCAGAACATCAGCACCGCCCCGGGGACCCGGCCGGACCCCAAGCACGAAACCGTGTACGACCCCGCCCGGGGCGGCCACTACCCGCAGCAGCAGGGCCAGCCGGCTCAGCAGCAGGACGCCCAGCAGCAGGGACAGAAGGCGTCGTGAGCGCCTACGCGGCTGACGAGGCCGTCGTCGAGCAGGAGCTGACCGGCACGCAGGCCCTGGAGTTCGGCGAGTACTGCGGATTCATGGCCCACTACGGGGCCCGGCTCTACGAGCTGGCCGCGAACCACGAGTGCCCGGAGACCGCCTTCAAGCACCTCCAAGCCCACGCGGAGGCCTTCCTGGACCGCCTCCACGGCTCGTAGAACGGTCTCGCACTGAGCAGTTGACGGGATCAGCCCCACGCGGGTTGGTCCCGTCGGCATGATGACCGGCATGCATGACTTCTTGGACAAGCTCTGGTCGACGGAGTTCGGTGCGGCATTGGTGGGTGCCCTGGTCGGTGGGCTCGCCAGCATCGCCGGTGCTTGGATGCAGAGTTGGTCCTCCAATAAGGCGTCGCAGGAGTCCCTCGCCAAGGCGTCTGCCACCACGGCGTACGAGACTCTCGGAACCATCAGAGAGCTGATGGCGGGCAAGAGCTTTGTAGGCGTCGGGACTCGCGAAGCGAGGGCAGAGTGGAACCGGGAGCGCGAGGTCCTTGTGATCCGGGCAAGGGGTGCCGCCAACCTTCTGCCGAAGTCGCAGGCGCAGCGACGGACCCAGGCACGGAAGGCCATGGATCTGATCAGGGACTGGGACGGAGTGACGCGGTGGTCCGATCACGAAGCCGTCACTCGTCTCCTCGTAAGCGAAGCCCGGGCGCAGTTGGGGACCTTCGTCCAGGGCGAGAAGGCGCCTCCAGCACGCGACATGGAGGCAGTGATCCGTGCGGAACTTGAGTGGCGCAAGCGAGAGAGGATGATCAGCCGACTCCAGGAGCTGGAGCGGGAGCAAGAGGAACGCGGGCTCGAACAAGAAGATGAGCAGGAAGCCACTCAGCTCAAGGCCGAGCTGGGAGTCCAGCACAGCCGTGAGGCGACTAATCCTCGTCCTGCGATCACGTCATGACAACCGTCAGCGTCGAGGTGAATAGCCTTGTCACCGCACCGCTCTCGGCAGGATGATCGCCGTGGAAGCAGAAACGTTGGCGGGGTTGATCGGTTTCGGCGGTGCTGTGGTGGGTGCCGGAGGGGCTCTGCTGGGCGCATGGCTCCAGCAGCATCACCAGGCGAAGGCCGAAAAGGCCGCCCGGATCGAGGAGCGCGCTAGGGCTGCTGGGGACAAGGCACTCTCCGAGCTGTACGCCCTGCGAAGGCACGTCATGGAGTGCAACTCCGAGGAGATCCCCGAGTCTCGCCAGCCCTGGCTGAAGATCGCCGAGCACCACATGGACGCGGCTGAAATGGCAGTGGGGCTGATGCCCCAGGCAGAACAAGTCCGCGAACAGGTCAAGGAGACCTTCCTTCTCGCTTCAACCGCCGCGTCTTACGCGGTGATGTTGAATGAGTCCCCTGCCGCTCAATGCGCCCCGCTCCGCTGGGCCGCATCTGAAGGAATCACTGTCCTGTCGGCCTACATGCGTGGCGACCCAATCCCGCCGCCTTCTCGGAGAGTTGAAAACCTCAGGAAGATGGTCAGGGACTACCACGCGAGGCATCATCGTCAAGCCGCGTCAGAGCCGTCATAACAAGTGCTTGACGCCTGAACAGTCCTGATCGCATAATCGCGATCAACAGGACACGTACGTCCTCATGCAGGCCCCGACTCCTCTGGAGAAGACCGGGGCCTTTTGCATGTTCGGGAGGGCTTCAGTGGAGGACGAGACCTGGCTGACGGCCCGCGAAGCCGCCGGGCTGACGGGCGTCAGCATCGTGACGATCTACTCGTGGGTCCGCCGAGGACACCTGAAAGTCGAGGGCCTCGATCACCGAGGCCAGAAGCTCTTCCGTCACCTGGACGTCGCCAGGGCCGAGCTGGCCACCCGCAAGGCCCGGCCCGTCAGGAACCGGGACCGCGCGTACCTGGCCTCTGCTTCCTGAACTAGGCCGGCTCGTCGAGGGCCTTCTCCAAGCTCAGTTGCTTCTGCCCCTGGCCGGACTGCACTGCTTCGATCCGACCGTGACGGCCGTCTCCGAAGTTGTAGTGGCCCAGGGTCCAGTAGTCCGACCAGTCGGTGAGCGCGTCGAAGTTCATGAACGTGGCGACGACAACCTTGTTGCCCTTGCGGAACTCATCCACGGACACACGCGTCGAGCCGAGTGTCATCGTGCCCTGCACGTGCTCCCAGCCCCGCTCCTCGGCGTACTTGATCGCGTGCTCGCGGTAGTTCATGGGGTACCCCTCCGTCCGCTAGGACTCCGCAGTCTCCCAGACGTCATGACGGCCGTCAGCGCTTCGTCACGACACCAGGTCCTGCGAATGCTGGAGCGGTACCGCTCCATTGGCACCAGGCTCCACCGGGGCGGCCGGCTTCAGGAGTCCACCCAGTTCCGGGAGCTTCGCAGCGGAGAACTTCAGGATCAGCGCGGCCTGGAGGTGCGCCTTCAAGGCTGGGTCGTCCACCTCGCCCAGCAACTGGACAGCCTGCCCTGCGTCACGCTCGGCCTTCATGTCTTGCCGGAGAGCGGCGCTCTGCGTCTCCATGTGACGAAGTGCCGCATCAGCGCGCTTGTGGAACAGGGCACCAATAGCAGCCATCAGTAGCCCCACGATGCTGGACACGATCGACGCGTACTGATCACCGTTGGTGTCTGCTTTGAAGATCGCAAGGCAGAGGCCGACGACGAGCACCCCGCCACCGACGATCGACGCCGCCAAGCTGACGTAGAAACTCGCTCGTGCCTGCGTCAGGCCGTAGCTGTAGTACCGGACAAGCAGCTTGGTGAACTTCGCGTTGTCCTTCTCTTCCTCAGCGATCTGCCCCGAGGCTCCCCCACTGTGTGGGAGTAGTTCCTCACTGAGAGCAGCGCGCTCCCGATCAACAGCTCGCGTGAAGCCCTTAGTGGCAGCGGAAATGCTCAGCAGCACGCTGATGATGCCGACAAGAACGCCAACCCAAGCCGCAAAGTCTTGTATTGCCACGCCCCTGATTCTGTCAGGAGCTAGGGCAGCACGCTTCACGGTTGGTGTGACCGGTCACCCGTCATCCCGCGCGTACGAGGGGGTGAGCTGGCCGTGGCACGGACCTTCACCGAAGAGGACGAGGAGCGGCTCCGTCAGCTCCACGCTGACGGCGTCAGCAGGAACGAGATCGCCCGTCAGATGGACTGGGCCGTCGGCACCATCACGAAGCACGCGAGGCGCCTCGGTCTCTCCTTCGACAGGGAGGCCACGAGGGCAGCGACCGAGGCCCGTCAGGTCGATCTGACGGAGCAGCGTCAGCGTGCTCGCCAGGTCCTGATGGATCACTTCTTCCGGAAGATCGAGCGGGCCAGCGGTCCATACCGACTGACGGGCTTCAACCACGTCGGAGCGTTCGTGTCCCGAGTCGTTGACGAGCCCCCGGCCCGGGAGACCAAGGACCTCACCGCGGCTGCCGTACAGGCCCTGATGGCCGCTGAGAAGCTCGCCGGTGACTCCGGTCGGGAAGAGGCCCAAGGGCTCCTGAGAACGCTCGGGGAGGCCATGACGACGGCCGCCCGGGAGCTTGGGGGCGACGATGCCGACGAGTACGGCTCGTAGTACCCAGTTCCTGCTGGAGCGCTTCTCCCCGAAGCAGATCCTGAGCATCGCGGCGGCCAACCGGAGGATCAACCTCTGGGAGGGCGCGGTCTCCTCCGGCAAGACCATCGGCTCCCTGTGGGCCTGGCTCATGTTCGTGGAGAGCGCCTCCACGGCGGGCGAGCTGGTGATGATCGGCAAGACGCGGAACACCGTGTCCAACAACATCCTGTTGCCGCTGATGAACCCGGACATCTTCGGCGAGGCGGCGCTCCAGGTCGACTACAACCCGGGAGCGCCCACCGCCCGGATCTTCGGACGCCTCGTCCACGTCATCGGCGCGAACGACGTCAAAAGCGAGAACAAGATCCGCGGCATGACCTGCGTCGGCGCCTACGTCGACGAGGCCACGCTCCTCCCCGAGACCTTCTGGGACATGCTCCGGACCCGCATGAGGGCCCCCGGTGCCCGGATCTTCGCCACGACCAACCCGGACGCTCCGACGCACTGGCTCCGGGAGAAGTTCATCGACGACCCCGAGGTCCGGCGGTCGATGAAGGTCTTCTCCTTCGAGCTGGCCGACAACATCCATCTGACGCCGGAGTACATCGAAGAGACGCAGCAGATGTACTCGGGCCTGTTCTACAGGCGCTTCATCCTCGGCGAGTGGTGTGCGGCAGAGGGCGCGGTCTTCGACATGTTCGACCGCTCCCGCCACGTCGTGGACATCCTGCCGCCGATCACACGGTGGCTGGCCCTCGGCATCGACTACGGCACCTCGAATCCGACCCACGCCGTCCTCCTCGGCATCGGCACCGACGGCTGTCTCTACGCGGCGGCCGACTGGCGGTACGACGGGCGCAAGGCCCAACGTCAGATCACCGACCTGGAGGCATCCCAGCGCCTGCGGGAGTGGCTGGGCTCCCTGAGACCTGCGGGCACCCGCCAACGCGGCGTACAGCCGGGCCTGGTGGCTGTGGACCCCTCTGCGGCCTCGTTCCACGCACAGCTCCGGCAAGACGGCCTGAGCCCCCGGCCGGCTCACAACAAGGTTCTGAGCGGCATCCGCATCCTCATGGCGCTCTTCGCCGCCGACAAGCTCCGCATCCATAGCTCCTGCAAGGAGCTGCTGAAGGAGATCGACGGCTACGTGTGGGACCCCAAGGCCACTGCGCGCGGTGAGGACGCCCCCCTCAAACAGAACGACCACGGCGTGGACGCCCTGCGCTACGCCGTGAAGACCACTCAGCGCACCTGGCGCCACGAGATCGAGATCCCGCTCTCGCAGGCAGACCGCGAGGACGAGCAAGCCGCCTAAGGAGGTCTGAGATGGGCACCGCATGGCCTCCCCCGGAACTCGCCGATGTCTTCGCCCAGCAGGAGATCTGGAGTGCCTGGTACGCCGGGACCCCCGAGGGCCTGACGGACGCGTACCTCAACGCTCCGAACGACAGGTCCGCCGTCCGCCGAAAGGGCTTCCTGGCCCGCCTGGGACGTTGGTTCTGGGGTCAGCCCACACCGATGGGAGAGCGGCCCTCCAAGCTCCACGTGCCGCTCGCCGGAGCCATCGCGGCTACCAGCGCCAACCTGCTCTTCGGGGCACCGCTGAACCTCACGGTGGACGACGCTCCCACTCAGGAGCGCCTGGACCAGCTCGCCGACGACACCGCGTACGCCGTCCTGCGGGAAGCCGCGGAGATGGCGGCGGCCCTCGGAGGGGTCTACCTCCGGGTGGTCTGGGACCAAGCGTTCCAGGACAAGCCCTGGCTGGTGGCGGCCTCCCCCGACATCGCCGTCCCCGAGTGGAAGTGGGGCCGGCTGTCCGCCGTCACGTTCTGGAACGTGATCCGCGAGGACGCCAACACCGTGGTGCGGCGCCTCGAACGACACGAGCCCGGCTGGATCAGGCACTCCGTGTGGATCGGGTCGGCGAACGAGCTGGGCACGCAGATGGCCCTGACCGACTTCCCGGAGACGGCCGGGCTCGCGGACATCGTCATCGACGGCGACGGCGTCCCGACCGGAACGACGAAGCTCACCGCGCAGTACATCCCGAACCTCAAGCCGAACAAGCTGTGGCGCCACCTGCCCGCAGCCGCCAACCTCGGCCGTTCGGACTTCTCCGGTGTCGAAGCGCTCATGGACGCGCTGGACGAGGCGTACAGCGACTGGATGCGCGACCTGCGCATGGGCAAGGCACGGCTCCTGGTCGGCACGGAGGTCCTGGAGAACCTCGGCAAGGGTCAGGGCGCGTTCTTCGACATCGACCGCGAACTGTTCACGCCCCTGAACCTGGAACCCGGCGAGGACAAAAACTCGGTCATCGAGCAGGTCCAGTTCAGCATCCGCACGGAGGAGCACCGCGCTCTGTGTGCCGACCTGGCCGAGCGAATCATCCTCGGCGCCGGCTACAGCCTCCAGACCTTCGGCGTCACGACCGAGGGCACCGGCAACCCGACGGCAACGGAGATCGCGGCCCGGGAGCGTCAGTCCCTCACCACTCGGGCGAACAAGGCTAGCTACTGGCGTCCCACCCTCGCACACCTCTTCAGCGTCCTGCTGGAGATCGACCGCGCGGTGTTCGGCACCGCTGTGAAGCCCGTGGAACCGCACGTGGAGTTCCCGGACATCGTTACGCCGGACCCGGGCGAGACCGCGCGTCAGCTCAACGACCTGAACAGCGCCGGGGCGATCTCCACGTACGAGAAGGTCCGTCGCCTCAACCCCGACTGGCGAGACGAGCAGGTCCTCGAAGAGGTCGCTCGGATTCGCGAGGAGACCGCACGAGTGCCTGAGTCGGATGGGCGCCTACTGGTGCCGGCCCCTCGCGAAAGCGCTCAGGCGGTCAGGGACTCCACTCTCGTATGAGAGTGACCTCGATGCTGCTGTCATCAGCACGGTCCTCTCGAACCGCGTAAGTAAGCCCACAACCGCATCGGAGGTCACCGGCGAAGTGGGTCGTGGCCTCCTCGCACACCGGGCACCAGATGCTCACTGAGCCGCAGCGATCACAGACCCCCGCCTGCGTCTCCGACTCATTTCGAACGACCCGATAGTTCCAGCTCACGGTGCTCCGGCAGCCGCTAATGCTGGAGCAGTCGACTTCGACGAGGGTCTCGGGCGATACATGGCGCCCGTGCCGCAGCGTGACGAGCTGGATGGGGGGATTGGCGACGGCGGCGCGCTTCTCCGCTCCGGCCGAGAACCCAACGGGCGCGAACAGGACCCCTTCGACAGCGCCCACGTCCTGCATCTTGCCGATGAGTTCGTCCACGAAGCGGACCGAAAGCCTGGACGTCTGGTGATCCTTGGCTTCGCCTACGACCAAGCCATCCGATCGATATCCGCAGACGTCAATCTGCCGCTCCAGTCCGCTGATGCCTCGGACCGGAACGTTGTGTTCGACCTGATCGACACCCGTGTTCATGGTCATCCAGGCAGCCGCGTAGATCTCCAGGACCTTGCCGCTGGGGTCTTGCTTCTCGACGGAATCAGTCGTCACAGCCGACCACGCTACGCGCCCCCACCGACACCAGCGGTCCGCTTTCTGCTGAGCCCGCATGGGCACACCCACCCGACAAGGGAGAGCACCACCATGGCGACACCCGCAGAGCCCGGCACGGGCGCGGAGAACCCCGGCACTCCCCCGGAGGGCACCACGCCTCCCGAGGGCACGGCCCCGCCCGAGTCCGGCAAGGACGACAAGGGCACCAAGAGCGGCGAGACCAACTGGCAGGCCGAGGCCGAGAAGTGGAAGGCCCAGGCCCGCAAGCACGAGGACCGCTCGAAAACCACGAACACCGAACTCCAGCGGCAGGCCGACCTGCTCGCCAAGCTCGCGCAGAAGGCGGGCATCGAGCTGGACGACGGCAAGGCCGACCCCGAGAAGCTCGCCCAGCAGCTCAGCGCGAGCCAGGACAAGGCCCGGCAGAGCGCCGTGGAGCTGGCCGTGTACCGCGCGGCCGGGAAGCACAGCGCCGACGCGGACGCCCTGCTCGACAGCCGGGGCTTCCTCAAGCAGGTCGACGGCCTGGACCCCGACGCCGACGACTTCGCCGCGAAGGTCGGCGACGCCATCAAGGCGGCCGTCGAGTCGAACCCGAAGCTCAGGACCGCACCCGCCCCTCCCGCCCGCAGCGGGACGGAGATGTCGGGGCGCGGCGAAGGAGCACGCAAGCCCACCAACCTTGCCGACGCCGTGGCAGCACGGATGCGCGGCGCCTGATCTGAAGGAAGAAGCCCATGCCCGTCACCCTGAACGAGGCGAAGAACAACGCCACGGACGACATCGACGTCCAGGTCATCGACGAGTTCCGGAAGGAGAGCGCCGTCCTGGACGCGCTCACCTTCGACGACGTCGTGAACCCCGCCGGTGGCGGCGCGACCCTGACCTACGGCTACCGCCGGCTCGTCACTCAGCCCACCGCGGCCTTCCGTGCGCTGAACACCGAGTACGCCCCGAGCAACGTCCAGACGCAGCGCTACAGCGTCGACCTGGCCGTCCTCGGTGGCAGCTTCGAGGTGGACCGCGTCATCGCCAAGGTCGGTCCGGCTGCTTCCGGCGCCGTGGCGCTGAACATGTCCCAGAAGATCAAGGCGACCAAGACCCGCTTCCAGGACGCCGTGATCAACGGCGACGTGGACGGCAGCGAGGACGCCGACGCAGCGAACGGCTTCGACGGCCTGGACAAGGCACTCCGGGGCTCCGACACGGAGTTCCGCGCGACCCAGACCACCAACTGGTCCGACTTCGACACCAACCCGGCCTCGGCCCAGCAGGCTCTGGACGTGCTGGACGAGTGGCTCTCGCTGCTGGACGGTCCTCCGACCATGGTCCTCGGCAACAAGACCGCCCTGGCCCGCGTTCGTGCGCTCGCCCGGCGTGCGGGTCAGTACGTCCAGAGCCCGGTGGACGGTCTCCTCGGCCCCGGCGGCCGGCCCATCGTGCGGGAGGCATACGGCAACATCGTGTTCGTCGACCCCGGCGAGAAGCCGGGTACCTCGGCCCCGATCATCCCGATCGAGACCCGGGACCCCGACAGCTCGACCTGGACCCTGGAGATCACCGGCTCCCCCACCGGCGGCACCTACACCGTCAGCGTCACCGTGGGCGGCAACACCCAGACCACCTCGGGCATCGCCTACAACGCCAACGCCTCCACCATCCAGAGCGCCATCACCGGCCTCTCGAACGTGGGCACCGGCAACGCGACCGTCACCGGCACCACCGTGAAGACCCTCACCTTCACCGGTGACCTCGCGGGCCTCTCCATCGGTGTGACCGCCTCGGGCGCCTCCCTCACCGGCGGTAGCTCTCCGGCCGTCGCGGTGGCCCAGACGGGCAACAGCGCCGTCTCGGGCCTCACCGACCTGTACGCGGTCCGTATGGGCCTGGACGGCTTCCACGGCGTCACTACGGTCGGCGGTCAGATCGTGTCCACCTACCTCCCGGACTTCTCCACCGCCGGTGCCGTGAAGAAGGGCGAGGTCGAGATGGGCCCGATCGCCGTGGTCCTGAAGGCCACCAAGGCCGCCGCGGCCTTCCGCAACATCAAGGTCCAGTAAGCACGGCTCAAGGAGAACCACGATGGCGCGCACCGCGCTCACTCCCCAGAGGTTCGTCAGCACGGGCCTCGCCCCGACCTACGTCACCCCGGACGCGACGGGCGTCTCGTTCAAGAGCGGCGGCAAGCAGCTCCTGCACGTCAAGAACGCCTCCGGCGCCTCGATCACCGTGACCCTGAAGATCGGGGTCACGGTCGAGGGCCAGGCCGTCACCGCTCCCACCGCCACGGTGGGCGCCGGGGCGGACAAGTTCTTCGGGCCGTTCAACGACAACTACGACCAGCCCGACGGCAAGGACAACGTGTTCGTCGACCTGTCGTCGGTCACGAGCGTCACGGTCGCCTGCCTGACTCTCTGACGGGAGGCGTCATGGCGTACGCCACGGTCGAGGAGTTCACGGACTTCCTGGACCCCGACCCCGTCCCGACCAACGCGGCCCGGCTCCTGGACCGGGCCTCCACGAAGCTCGACCAGATCCTCCTGGGAGCTGTGTACGAGACCGACGCCGACGGCCTCCCGACGGACCCCGCCCTCGCGGCAGTGTTCCGGGAGGCCGTCTGCATCCAGGCGCAGTACGTCAACGCCCTCGGGGACGAGACGGGGGCCAACGCCAACGTGGCCTCCATGACCCTGGGCAACCAGAGCATCGTCCGCGCCCTCGGGGGGTCGCGCGGCTCCGGCGCGACGACAACCCCGAGGGTCTCCCAGGACCTGCTGGACCTGCTCAAGGCCAGTGGGCTGCTGCCCATCCGTCCGCGCGTCTGGAGGTGAGCCGTGCTGCTCCTCCCCACCGACGGCGTGACGATCCTGACGAAGCCCGAGACCACGAGGGACCGCCAGAACAACCGGGTCGTCGACTGGACTGACGCGGCCCGGACGACCTACCGAGGCCGCGTGCAGCAGCTCAGCTCCACCGAGACCGAGCAGCAGAACAACCAGATCATCACCGACCTGGAGGTCTTCCTCCCGCCCGAGGCCGTCGTCACGGCGGTCGACAGGGCCGAGGTCGACGACGTCACGTACCGGGTCTACGGCAAGCCCCAGGTCCATCGCGGAGCCGGGCCCATAGCCCAGCTCGACCACATCCGGATCGTGCTGCGCGAAGTCACCGGCTGATGGGCGCCTTCAAGCCCGACAAGGCCGCGATCGAGGCCCTCGTCTTCGACGACTTCGTCCAGGAGGACCTTCACGAGCGAGCCAGCCGCGTGGTGGACGTGGCTCAGGCCACCGCCCCCGTGGAGTCCGGGCGCTTCCGGGACTCGATCCATGACGAGGACGGCCCGGACGGCGAGGTCCTCGTGGTCTCCGACCTGGAGTACTCGGTCTATGTCGAACTCGGCACCCGGGACCAGGCCCCGCACCACACGATCGCCACCGCACTAGATGCCGCAAGGGACTGACCATGGCCAAACTCAGGCTCGCCTTCGCCTACAAGGGCCATCAGCCCGGCGACGTCGTGGACGTGCCGGACGAGGCCGTCACGGACCTCGTGAGAACCGGTGTGGGCCACCTGGAGGGCGCGGAGCCCGTTCTGAGGCTCGGGCGCCTCCCCGAGGTCGCGGAGCCCGTACAGGCCGCTCCGGAGCCCGCCAAGCGCTCCCACAAGGCCGGGCCCCAGGACGCCCCGCCGACCGAGTAGGAGGCCGCGGTGACCACTCCCCTGACCGCTCTGGTCTTCCCGGACGTCGAGGCGATGGTCATCCACCAGATCCTGGACGTGCTGGGATACCAGGCCGCCACGATGCGCCCTGGTGGCCACGACTTCGACGAGGCCCTGCCGTTCGTCTGGGTCGCTCGGATTGGTGGTGGGCGTACAGGCGAGTCCTTCGGAGGCCAGCGGCACTTCGACGACGCCCGCATCTCTCTGGACGTCTATGCGGCCTCCCGCGTGGAAGCGACCGACGTCATGGCCCGAGTCAGGGCCGCCATCGAGCAGATGCAGGGCACCACCTGGGACGGCGGAACCGTGCTGAGGACCTGGGAAGAGATCGGCCCGACCATCCGGCTGGACGAGCCCAACACCGAGGTCACGCGCATCGGATACACAGCCGGCCTCCGGGTCCAGCCCGCCTGACCCGCGAATTCGCCTGGGCCCCCAGGCTCCACTTCCAGCCCGCACGGAGGGGCGATGCCCATCTTCGTCCAGGCGAACTCACCTTCAGGAGACACCATGTCTGACAGCAATGAGCTGAGGGTTGCCACCAAGGGCGCGTTCGTCGTCGCCCCGGTCGGCACCACCGCCCCCACCGACCCGTACAGCTCGTGGGGCACCGGCTGGGTGGACCTCGGGTACGGCACCCAGGACGGCCTGACCGAGACCCTCAACGAGAACCGGCAGACCTTCGAGGCGTGGGGCGAGGTCGAGCCCGTGCTCCAGATCGTCACGAGCCGTGCCACGCAGTTCAAGATCAACCTGGAGCAGACCAACGCCTGGACGCTGGCGCTCTACTACGGCGTCGACATCGCCGACATGACCTCTTCGGGCAGCGGCGGGACCCAGTTCCTGGCGTTCAACGACCCGCAGACGCCGGAGCCGCAGTACTACGCGATCGGGATGGACATGATCGACTCCAAGGGTCGGCCGACCCGCTTCGTCGTCGCCCGCGCCGAGGTCTCGCAGAAGGGCGACCGCCCGTACAAGACCGACTCGATCTCGGGCTTCGACCTGACGTTCTCCACCCTGTCGGCAGCGAGCGGCGGCTCCTCGATCACCCGCATGTTCGGACAGGTCGCCCTCCCGGCCTGATCCGTCTCCAGAACCACTGGTCGGGGCGACCTTCTCGCGGGTCTGCGCCCCGACCAGTGCTTGACCCGCGAAGATCCGCGAGAGCAGGAGCAACACCATGAGCAAGCCCAACCGCAAGCGCCTCAACCTGGAGACCCTCCGTGCCCAGCGCCTGGAGGCCCAGGGCACCAAGGAGATCGAAGTCGTACTGGACGACGAAAAGTTCGTCTTCCTCCGCGCCTCCTGGTTGCCGATGTCGCTCGCCAAGCAGATCCGGACCCTGGGCGATGACGCCGACATCACCGACATCCTCGCGGTGTGCTCCAGCAAGGAGCAGGTGGCCCGCCTGGAGGAGCTGGGTCTCACCGTAGGAGACTTCAACGACATCCTGGAGGCGGTCCGGGAGGACACCGGTGTGAGCCCGGGGGAATCGACTGGCTCCTCGGAGTAGTCGAGGAGCACCCCTCTGAGCTACGAGCGGATATCGCCCGGTACTTCCCCGGGCGGTCCCTCAATGAGTTCCACCGCAACGAGTCCGGCACCGGGACCATGTCATGGCTGGAGCTGTGGGAGTTCTTTGCCGCTCTCCCCCGCGAGTCCATGACCCGATCTGCAATGTCTGGCGACAGATCCCGGCGACGTTGGACTGAGCTGCATTACATGCTCTCTGCCGCCCTGTCCCTCCAACATGACGTGTCGCGCACGCTTCTCGCGGTCAACGGGCATGCCCTGCCGAGGCTCTTCGAGTGGTCCGAGCCCGATCTCCGCTCTGAGGAGCAGATCGAGGCGGACGAGGCGCTCGACAAGCTCATGCGGGCCGCTCTCCAGGCGACTCGGCCGCCACCGCCAGGCCCCCAGCTGGTGCGCCTGATCCACGAGCGAATCGCGACACGCGAAGAGGCCATGGAGCACCCCGCGAGCCCCTGAGCCGGCCAGCGGGCCGCATAACTGAATCGAGGTGCGATGGCCACCGTCGTTGGATCTGTCGTCGCCTCGATCGTCCCCGACGTCTCGGGATTTGTCCCCCAGGCGGACGCGGCACTGACTCCGGCGGTCGAGCGTCTGGGCCGGAAGCTCGGAGAGACCATCTCTCGGTCGCTGACCCGCGCACTCGACTTCTCCGGGATCAACACGGGCCTCCAGCGGGCCCTGGACCGTGCAGAAGCCCAAGCGGCCAGCTCTGGCCGTGACATCGGCCAGGGTTTCTCCAGGGCCGTCCGTACGGAGATCGCGCTCGGACTGCGGCACCTCCCCGAAGTCCGAGTCCCGATCTCGCTGGACTCCTTCTCAGTCGCTCAGTACCGGGCTCAACTGGCCTACCTCACCGCGCCGCAGACCCAGACAGTCACGGTCGACGTCCGGACGAACGGGGCTCAGGGCGACCTCCTCGGCCTCCGCAGAGGCACCGGCGACGCCACCGAGTCCCTCGGGTCACCCGGGGGCGGCGGGGGCCTCATCGGGGCCCTGAAGGGCTTCGGTGCGGCTGCTGGTGTGGCCGCGCTCCCCTCGCTCGGTGCCCTGGTGCCCATCATGGCCGGTGCCGCGCTTGGGGCCGGAACCCTGAAGCTCGGCCTCAACGGGGTCAGTGATGCCCTGGAGCAGGCGGGCAAGGACGAGAAGAAGTACCGGGAAGCCCTCAAGCAACTCAGCCCCGAGCAGCGTGCCCTCACCAAGGCCGTCGTAGGCCTGAAGAAGGAGTTCGCGCCGATCGGGCGTGAGGTGCAGAAGGCCATGCTGCCTTCCTTCACCAAGACCGTGAAGGCAGCCGGCCCGGTAGTCCGCATCCTCGGTCGCGGCATGACCGAGATGGCCGACGTCTTCGGCGACGCGGCCGACGGCGTGACGCAGCTGCTCAAGGACTCGGGCTTTCAGAAGGACTTCGGCCGGACCCTGAAGCTCGGCACGGGCTTCGTCCGGGAGACAACCAAGGCGCTCGGTCCCTTCACCAAGAGCCTGCTCGACTTCGCAGCGGCCAGCGGGCCCACCGTGAAGTCGTTCAGCGACGGCATGTCCGGGCTCCTGGGCATGGGCCTTCCCGCCTTCTTCTCCGGCCTGAAGGGCGGCATCCAGGGCTCGGCCGACATGGTCCGTGGCCTGTTCGACGGGATCAACTCGCTCCTCGGCGGTCTGGGCCGCTTCTCGGGCGCCTTCAGTCGGAACCTGGGCCCGCTCCTGGGCTCCCTGCTCCGGTACGCGGGTGACCTGACCACCGCCTTCCTGGACGGACTGGTCCCTGCCCTGGACGCCCTGGGGCCCACGGCGGGCTCTGCGGCCAGCGTCTTCGAGCGGCTCGACAAGCTCACGGGCCCACTGGCGAAGGGCCTGGGCACGGTCCTCGGGGGCGCGGTCGAGCTGATCGTTCCCGTATTCAAAAACTTGTTCGATTTGGGCTCGATCGCCATCCCCGTGATCACCAACCTCGCCTCCGCGATCGTCGGGCCCCTGCTCTCGGCCTTCACCCAGGTCTCCACCGCCGACGAGGGACTGAACAACCTCCGGGGCGGGATCAAGGACTTCGGCAACCTGGTCTCCGACAACAAGGTCACCATCGAGCACGCCATGCGGCGCATGGCCGTCGCGGTGCTGGACTTCGTGATCGCCACGGTCACCTTGACGCCGCAGGTTTTCCACGCCTTCCAGACCATGACGAACGGCGTCCTGGACACCCTCGGCATGATCGCCAACGGCCTGGCCATGACCCTCGGGGAACTCCCCGGGATCGGCGAGAAGGTCAAGGCCGGGGCGAGCAGCTTCAACACCTGGCGTTCGGGCGTCAAGCGGAGCATGGAGTCGGCGGGCACCGACATCGACGACTTCGCCGCGAAGGCTCTGCCCAAGCTCCAGCAGGGCAAGCTCAAGCTGGAGACGTCGGAGTTCGACCGGGGCCTGGCGGCATCCGGGCGGGCCCTCCGCAGCGCCAACCTGGACAAGACCGGGAAGCTCAAGGGCGACAAGGCCCCCTTCGACCAAGCCCTGGCGGCTGTCCGTGCGGCCTCTGTCGCCGCGAAGAGCGTGGTCGTCAAGGCCGACACCTCGTCCTTCTTCGCCTCGATCGGTGCCATCGCGGGCCGCGTCGTGGCGAACGCGTACGTCAACGTCGGGGGCGTCGCCTCCGGGAAGGTCAAGCGCGCCTCGGGCGGGCCCGTCTGGGGCCCCGGCTCGGGGACCTCGGACTCAATCCCGGCGATGCTCTCGAACGGCGAGTACGTGGTCCGCGCGAAGAGCGTCGCCAAGTACGGCCTGTCGTTCCTGCACGCGGTCAACCAGGGGACCCTGGGCATCAGCCGTCTCGCCTCCGGCGGGCTGGCCGACCCGGACGTCGCCAGCGGCTTGGCCGTCGGCATGGTCGGCAGCGCCTCCATGGTCAACGAGGCGGCCCGGGTCATGGCCTCCGAGGTCGAGGCGGGAATCCGCAAGGAACTCCAGATCGCCAGCCCCTCGAAGAAGATGATTGCCCTCGCTAAGGAGATCGGCGCGGGCCTGATCAAGGGCCTCACCGGGACCCGGGCCCAGATCAAGTCCACATCGGCCTCGCTGGCCAAGGACATCTGGGACACCTTCAGCGGGTCCACGGATAACCGTCTCGCGGCCATGCTGAACCAGCGGACGAAGAGACTGCTGGACCTCGCGGCCAAGCGGGACAAGTTCGCAGCGGCCTACGCCGCAGGCCAGCAGATGGCCAAGGACCAACGGTCCGCCGGGCTGTCCTTCGCGTCGATGACGGCCCTGCCGAACGGCGGGAACACCTTCGACGCCGGGGGCATCCTCTCGGGCCTGAACGTCCGACTGGGCCAGCTCAAGGCGTTCTCGGCGAACGTCGCCAAGCTCGCCAAGATGGGCCTGTCCAAGGAACTGCTCGGCCAGATCATCGCGGCGGGCCCGGACGGAGGGGCGGCCTACGCGGCTGCCCTGGTGCAGGCGACCCCGGCTCAGCTCAAGGCGCTGAACAGCACCCAGTCCCAGATCTCCAAGGCCAGCTCGTCCTACGGCAACTCCGCGGCCGACATCATGTACGACGCGGGGAGCAAGGCGGGCCAGGGCTTCCTGACCGGGCTCAAGGCCCAGCAGAAGTCCATCGAGGGCTCGATGTCCTCCCTGGCCAAGGCGATCCAGTCGGCCATCAAGAAGGCCCTGAAGATCAAGAGCCCGTCGCGAGTCATGGCCGACATCGGCGAGGACGTCGCCCAGGGCCTGGTCATGGGTATCGACGCCACCCACGCGGCCGTAGTCTCCAGCGCCAACCGCATGGCCCTC
The DNA here is from genome assembly GCF_042733315.1 of Streptomyces sp. NPDC059718. Lineage (NCBI taxonomy): Bacteria > Bacillati > Actinomycetota > Actinomycetes > Kitasatosporales > Streptomycetaceae > Streptomyces > Streptomyces sp. NPDC059718. The sequence goes on along the minus strand of NZ_JBHWGA010000003.1, from coordinate 234,259 downwards.
GCCGTCCAGCAGGGCGTTCAGGTCGAGCCGGCCACCCGCATCCAGCAGGTCCGGGAGAACCACTTCCACATGACCACGGTGGACAAGCCGACGAGGCAGGCCGTGATGGACGCTCTGCGAGACGACGCGGCCCTGTACAGCCCGCTGATCCCTGCCTGACCCGAACCCGGAGGGGCGTACATGCCGATCTTCGTTCGCCCCTCCGGGACTCTTCCGGGCGGGATCGACCCCCCGCCGGTCGGGCTCATAGAGGTGCCCAGCCTCTCCTGGACGGACCGACAGGGACGCACGACGCTCCTGTCCGACTGGGAGAGCGGCTGGCTCCTCCAGCCCGGCTTTCGGGGCCTGGACATGCCCGCCTTCGACTTCTACACCGATGAGTCCCCGCAGATCGAGGGCAACGCCCTGCGAGGGCAGCGGGCACGAGCCCGGGAAATCTTCCTCCCGATCGCCTTCTTCGACACCTCGCGGGCCAGCTTCATGGAACGCAAGCGGACGTTCCTAGCAACCCTGAACCCCACGCTGGGGCTCGGGATGCTGACCACCACGGAGGCCGACGGCTCTTCTCGCTCGATCGAGGCGCATTACGCCTCCGGGGCGGAGGGCGACTTCGGCCGGGAGTCCTCGGGGCTCCGGTGGCAGATGATGGGACTGACCTTCTCCTGTCCCAGCCCGTACTGGCTCGGGGATCACGTCATGAAGACGTTCTCCACCGGGGCGAGCGGGGACTTCTTCCCGGTGCAGTTCCCGGTGGAGGTCGAGGACTCCCAGGTCCTCGGGGCCACCACGATCGAGAACCCCGGCGACGCCCGGAGCTTCCCGATCTGGACGATCCACGGCCCCGCCACGTCGGCGGTCATCTCGAACACCACGACCGGCCTGAGCTTCTCTGTGACGGCCTCTCTCGGCTCCTCGGACGTCCTGGTCGTCGACTGCCGCGAACGCGTTCAGACGGCCGTCCTGAACGGCTCCGCGAACTGGTGGCCCAACCTGTCCACCTCTTCGGACCTCTGGGCTCTGGAGCCCGGCGAGAACGCCGTCTCCCTGACCCTGGTCGGCACCACGAGCGCGACCGTGGTCCAGGTCGACTACCAACCCCGCTTCCTGAGCGCGTAGGGGGTCGTCGTGCCCTTCCCCGACGCCGTGACCGTCCAAGTCCGGGACCAGAACCTGAGCACCCTCGGCGTCGTCAGCGACTTCGTCTCGCTGACTGTGATCCCCCGCTTCAACGCGGTCGGGGCGTACGTGCTCACCATCGCCGCGGACTCCCCCAAGGCCGATCTGCTGATCCCGGGCAACGGCCTGGTGATCCGGCGGGGCTCCAAGGTGCTGATGTCCGGACCGATCCGCGAGCCCAACTGGGAGTCCGGGAGGGGTCGCGGAACCCTGACGGTCAACGGGGTTGACGACATGGCCATCCTGGCTGGGACCACCTGCTGGCCGAACCCCACCTCGGCTCCTGGCTCCCAGTCCTCCCCAGTCTGGAAGATCCCGCAGTCTGCTGGAACTCCGGAAGCCGCTGAGACCGCCATGCGCCAGCTGGTGAATCTCAACATCGGACCCAGCGCCCAATCAGCCCGCAAGATCTCGAACCTGACGTTGGCATCCGACGGCCTTCACGGGCCGAGCATCACCAAGCAGGTCAACCAGTTCGACAACCTCTTGGCCGCCCTCCAGGACATCGCCAAGACGGCGGGCCTGGGCTTCCGGATCGTCCAGGTCGGCAGCAACCTCCAGTTTCAGGTCTACGAGCCGGCCGACCTCTCGGCCTCCGCGAAGTTCTCCTTCAAGCTCGGCAATCTCACCAGCGCCTCGTACTCCGTCACCGCCCCGACCTGCACCAAGGCCGTCGTCGTGGCCGGAGGCAATGGCAGCTCCCGCATGGTCGCGGTGACCACCAGAGCGGACCCCGCCTTCCCCGGCCCGTGGATTGAGCAGTTCGTGGACCTCACGAGCGTCGACCCCGCGTCCACCGACCTGACCGCACAGATGGACCAAGCGGCAGACGAGGCCCTGACCTCCGGAGCGGCTCAGGGCAACCTCTCGATGACCCCCATCGACACCCCGCTCCTCCAGTTCGGGCGGGACTACTCGGTGGGCGACAAGGTCTCGTGCCAGGTCCGAGACGACTTCATCACCGACGTGGTCCGCGAGGTCAACATCACCTTCGACGCTCAGGGCGGCTACGTCGCCAGGGCGGTCATCGGCTCCTCGGACGCCACGGACAACCAGAACGTCTTCGCCCGGCAGTTCCAGTACATCGCCCGCATCTTCAATCGGCTGAGGCGTCTGGAGACGCGGAAGCCTTCCTGACCCCTGAAGGAGGTCCCGATGGCGGAGAGCAGCTTCCCCTTCGGTTCGTCGTCTGTCCCGAACGAGGACGCATGGTCCAGCTACTTCCGAATGGCCCAGGTGGACGGCGTCTTCGCCACCAGCGAGACGGGCACCGAGCTGAAGGTCACCGCCTCCAACGCCTCCACGGTGGCCGTGGCGGCCGGAGAGGCGTGGATTCAGGGGACCTACTACGCGAACAGCGCGTCCCTCAACGTCAATGTCCCCACGAACTCCGGGGGCGGCTCGGCGCGCAACGACCTGATCGTCCTGCGCCGGGACCCCTCCGCGGACTCCATCACGGTGAAGTACAAGACCGGAGGCACGTCCTTTCCGACGCTGACCCAGACCCTCAACGGCACCTGGGAGGTCCCCCTCGCGCGGGTCACGGTGGCCGCTGGAGCGTCTGTCGTGCCGCCCTCGGGCGTTGCAGATGTCCGGTGGTTCCTGGGCCGGCCGGTGGTCTTCGGCAGCTCCGCGTACCGCCGTCCCCCGGTGCGGGGCCAGTTCCACGTCGACAACGGCAACAAGGTCCTCGTGGCGGACGGCACGGCCTGGAACGAACTCGGAACGGCCGAGGCTCCGGCCGCCAAGAGCTACACGCCGGTGTGGAGCAACCAGACCGGCTCCACGATCAACTGGGGCACCGGCACCAGCAACGTGGGCCGGTACAAGCTGCTCGCCGGGAACATCTGCTGGCTCAAGATTCAGCTTCAGGTCGGCGGCAACGCTTCCGCGTACGACGACCTCCCGATCGGCGTGACTCTGCCGTTCCCAGCGCAGGGCTCTGTCCGCGAGGTGTTCACCGCGAACATCACCTCGGCCAACAGCGAGGGGTCGGCGGCCGGTGTCGCGCTGGCCTTCCCCTCCGAGGGGACCAACAGGATCTCGCGCATCAGAATCCCGCTGTCCAACACGGTCGACGCCACCCCGGCAATCGGCCAGGTCAACACGGCAAACGTCACGACCAACGCCCCGTTCAACCTCCGCACTGGCGACATCATCACGATCACCGGCTCGTACGAGATCGCCTGACCCCGACCCGCACAACGAAGGAGGGGCCATGGCCCGTCACCTCTTCGGCCTCTCCCCTGCTGACGTCACCGTCGAGCAGGTCGGCGAGGACATGAAGCTCCGCCCCGGCTCGGAGGGCACGGTCTGGGACTCCCTCGCGGGCGGCTCCCAGCTCACCGACCTCACCGACCTGAACGGCAACCCGATCACGGTGGTGACCTCGGACGCCTACTCGATGATCGCGTTCTACGGACCGAGCGACGTCGCCACGGTCTACGTGGACTTCGGTCTGCCCAACGGCCGGATGCTCATGTCGGCCACCGACCTCGGGGCCAGCATCACGGACCTTGAGACCAACAAGGCCGAGAAGTCCGAGCTGCCGTACTTCAACGTCAAGCTCCAGGGCGCCGTCGGCAACGGCACGGCGGATGACTCCTCCGCCATCCAGGCCGCGATCAACGCCGCTAGCGCTCTGGGCGGTGGCACCGTGTACGTGCCGAGCGGGACCTACAAGATCTCGACTCCGCTGATCATGGCGACGAAGGTCCAGCTTGTTGGCGACGGGAAGGGCGCTTCCGTCCTCTCCGCCCCGGCGAACGACCTGATCACCTTCACGGCCAACGCCTTCTGGTGGGGACTGCGGGACCTCACCCTGAAGGTCCTGGGAGGCGGCCACGTCCTGGCCGGCTCACACAACCTCTCGGCCTTCACCATCTCGCGGTGCTCCCTCCAGCAGCTCGGCGCGGACTACTCGATCTGGTACCAGCACTCCGGCCAGATCGTTGAGGCGTACGTCAGCTTCTGCGACCTGTACGTGGACGGCGACCCCCGCACGGTCCCGGCCTTCGACTGGTCCGACCCGGCAGGCGGCTTCAACGCCAACGTGATCGAGAAGTGCGTGGCCACCGTGAACGGTGACGACAGCCAGTACTTCTTCAAGATCCTCGGCACCAACACCACCAGCGACTACACGTACAACAACGCCTTCCGGGACGTCGTCTTCGAGACCTGCTCGGGCGGTGGCATCTACGCCACCTCCCAGTTCGGCCTGGTGATCGACAACTGTTGGATGTGGGACGACCCGGTGGGCGGCATCGTCGCCCCGCCGTTCTACGTCGGCAAGGAGACGAGCGGCCTGGCCTCGCGCTGTACGGTCATCCGGAACTCGGGCCGCATCGGGGACCACCTGGCCTCCGGGGTGAAGGACCTGGTCCTGCACGGCTCGTGCCAGCAGACGACCATCGACTCCTTCAGGTGTGTGCCGGACAACGGCAAGGTTGACCTGGGCGACTCCTCGTACGTCCAGTTCATCAATAAGTCCCCGGGCACGACCCTGACCGGAACGGCCAGTTACGTGGCCTACGCGGCCGAGGGCGACACCCACAACGGCGTCGCCGTGGACGGGCGGGTCACCGGGGACGCGCACCCGCGCATGGTCCTGAAGGTCGACGGATCGCTCCAGGCGGGTCCCGGCACCACGGCCCCCGACCTCAGCCTCTACAGGGGCGACGTCGGCCTGTGGTGGACAGACGAGAGCGTCCACGTGGACACGGACGTCACCGTCGGTCGCAACCTTCGTGTCGGCTCTGCCGACGTGGCTGACGGCGCCGGGGTCTTCGCCCTCAAGGACGTGACCACTGAGCCGGCCACCGCACCGTCGGGCGGGCTGATCGCCTACTCGAAGAACGGCACGCTGGTCTGGCAGGACTCGTCTGGCAACTCGTTCGGCCTGGCCCAGCCCCGCGACAAGGTCCTCCTGCCGTCGGCCGCGAAGTACGAGACCTTCAGCCGCCTTCAGGCTTCCACAGCCGTGACGCTGGTCTCGGGACAGCTCTTCCTGTCGGGCATCCTGCTCCCCAAGGGACAGGTCGTCAGCAACCTGAGCTACCTGTCCGACACGACGGCCGCGGTCTCTCCCACGCACTGGTGGTTCGCGCTCCTGGACAGCAGCCTGAACCTCCTGGCCGTGACCGCCAACCAGACGACCACGGCTTGGGCAGCCAGCACGCTCAAGACCCTTCCGGTGGCCACGATCGCCTCGGGGGCCGCGTCGAGCTTCACCACGACCTACACCGGGCTCCACTACATCGGTGTGATGGTCGCGGCCTCCACCGTGCCCACGCTCGTGGGTGGCATCAGCATCCGGAACGCCGCGCTGCTGAGGACCCCGTACCCCGGGGGCCTGTCTACGACCGCGCTGACGACGCCGCCCACCTTCCCGTTCACGGCCGCAGCCCCGAGCGGCTCCGGCAACTACTCCCCGCAGTGGGCCTACGTCAGCTAGCTCGCATTCCTGACTCTCGGACAGCCCCCAAGAATCCTTGGGGTAATCGGTCGCCCCGGTAGTACAAGCGCCAGTAACGTCCCCTCATGAACGATTCGCTCTCCTTCGAGAGCTTCTTCCAGGGAGCCAAGAAGGCCGCCCACAAGGCTATGGATGACCATGGCCGTGCGGAGTACGACGAGTTCGCCCTCCACGCCGGGGTCGCCGTCGAGCGGCTGGCCAAGGCGGCGCTCGTCTCGAAGAACCCGATCTACATCGCCGAGATCCGCAACGCGGACATGCTGATGTACCTCGGCGGCCATCTCCAGATGGAGGAGGAGAAGGTCCGCACCGTCGGCGCCAAGGACGCCATCGCCCGCCTCCGGAAGATGGACGTTCTCCCGGCGGATGCACAGCTCGACCTGTTGATCGAGATGCGCAACGGCGCGGCCCACGCCTCCCCCGACAGCACCAAGGCCAAGGAGATGATCTCTCCCCTCGCGCGGACGATCGAGACACTGCTTAACGATCTCGGCAAACCGTTGATCGCCTTCTGGGAGCGGTGGACAGACGCCGTGAAGGCCGCCGTGAACGAGCAGGAAGACCAGGTCTTCCGTGACGTCCAGCTCCGGATCACGCAGGCCCGGCACGCGTTCGAGGACCGGTTCGTGGGTCTCCCAGCGGAGGTCAAGGAGGGCGCCCTCAAGGCGCCCCAGCCCCGCCCAGAGGAGTGGTTCGCCCGACCGATGGACATCAAGAAGGATGGCGTCGTCGTCCTGAAGACCACGGGCGGAGACTGCCCCGCCTGCGGCGGTCAGGGTCTGCTCACGTTCGAGCCGGTTCATCGGTCGGTCACGGGAACCACCTATAGCGCGAACGGCTTCGGCTGCTATCTGTGCAACTTTGAGGTGAGCGGCCCGGATGAGATGGCCGCCCTGCGGAAGGTCAATACACCCGGCCTCGTGACCATGATGTCCGTCTCCCTTGGTCCGACCGTCGCTACCATCAAGATCGGCGAGACCCAGACAGGCTGATCATCACGTCAAAGGCCCCGGCTCCCAGAGTCGGGGCATTCGCGTGCCTCGCAGCCGGCCCCCAGGAATCCTTGGGGTAATCGGTCGCCCCAGTGCGGCAGACGCCAGTAACGTCCCCTCATGGACGATTCGCTCTCGTACGAGAGCTTCATGCGGGGCGCCCACCAGGCCACCCAGAAGGCCATGAACGACCATGCGAACCGCGAGTTCGATGAGTTCGCCCTCCACGCCGGGGTCGCCGTCGAGCGGCTGGCCAAGGCCGCCCTGGTCAGGATCAACCCCCTGTACCTGGTCGAGATGCGCAACAACAACACGGACATGTTGCTGCACTTCGGCGGTGGTCTGGAGCTTCCGAGCGACAAGGTCCGCACCATCGGGGCCAGGGATGCCCTCTCCCGGCTCCGAAAGTTGCAGATCCTTCCGGCCGACTCCCAACTGGACACCCTCATCGACATGCGGAACGGCGTGGCGCACGCGAGCGGTGGCGAAGGGGCGAAGTTCCTGCTCCCCACGTTCGCGCGAGCGGTACAGCAGATCCTCGGGCACCTCGGCGAGTCACCCGAGCACTTCTGGCATCACTGGACTTCCGCAGTGCGTATGGGGCTGGACGAACGGGAGAGCCAGGTAACCCGCGAGATCCACCTTCGCATCAGCCAGGCTCAGCATCGTTTCGACAGACGGTTTGAAGGGCTGCCGCAAGGCGCCCGGGACCTGGTCGTCGGGGCGCCCCGGCCCGGTCAGGGGATGGAGATCGGCCCTATGCCGCTCGGGGACGGCTCAGAGATCACCATCTTGGTCGCTTCCGTGAAGTGCCCCGCGTGCGGCGGTCTGGCATCGGTGATGGTGAGCCCAACGAGCCAATCCAACACCGGCGTGGCCCTCGTCCCCACCGCGTACCGCTGCGACATCTGCCGCCTGGAACTGGACAACTACGAGGAGATCAAGGCGTCCGGCCTTGATATGGACGGCGTACTGGTGCCGCCAATGGCAGACCAGCTCGCCATCAGGTCAGAGCAGTTTCCAGAGCAGAGATCCGAGTAGCCCGTCCCCACCCGAGAGCCCCGGCCCACCAGCCGGGGTTTTCGCATGTCCAGACCCGCGCCGGATCGTCCTGCGCCCAACCCATCAGGAGGACCCGCGTGCCTGACCTGCTCACCATCCTGTCCGCAGCCGAGGAGGCGGGAGCCGGCCCGGACGTCGGAGCGCTGATAGGCCAGTTCAGCCAGTACGGCATCGTCGGTCTGATCGTCGTGCTCCTGATCTGGGGCGTCCTCGTGCCGAAGTACGTGATGAACGCCCTGACCACCGAGAAGGACAACTGGCGCACGGCCTTCGAGCAGGAGCGGGCCGCCCACCAGGTCACCCGCGAGCAGCTCGCCAAAGCCGAGGAGCGCGGAGACGTGGCAGTGGAGCAGGGCAGGGCGATGACCCGGCTCCTCCAGGAGTTGGGTCACCAGTCCCAGAGCATCGGGAGCGCCTGACCATGTGGGTCTCCCCGCGACGAGCACACCCGTCTCCCGAGTCGGAGACCGCGCTGAGGGCCGCCGAGAAGTCCCTCCAGGACGCCCAGGAGCGCATGCCCGAGGCCCAGGCCCGCCTGGTCGAGAGCCGCCGCGTCAAGGAGCAGCTCCAGGCCCACAACCTGGTGAGCTACTCGGCCGTGGCCCAGGCCCTCGTCTTCGGCCAGAGGCCCACCGCGGCCTCCTGAGCCCCTCTCCCCCACGCCCTCCTGGTCACCGCCAGGAGGGCTTCTTCATGCCCGCCAGAGACCCGAGGAACCGCCATGAAGCTCGTCACCAGAACCCAGCTCGGATGGGGCCCGTCGGCCGCTCCGATACAGACCTCCGCCAAGGGCGTGAAGGTCCACTACGAGGGGACCGAGGTCTCCGAGGACCTGCTCACGGATCACGCCCTGTGTCTCGCCGAGTGGAAGGCCATCCGGAAGAGCCACCTGGCCAACCCCAAGGAGCACTACTCCGACATCGCCTACAACTTCGGCGCGTGCCCGCACGGGTTCCTCCTGGAAGGCCGGGGTCTCGGCAAGCGCTCCGGGGCCAACGGCAGCCAGCCGCTGAACGTCGCCCACTACGCCATCGTGGGCCTGGTCGGCAGCGAGGGCCTCACCGAGCCCACGGACGAGATGCTCGCCGCGATCCGCTACGGCATCGAGCTGCTCCGGCAGCACGGCGCCGGGGACGAGATACGGGGCCACTGCGACGGCTACGCCACCTCGTGCCCCGGTGGACCGCTCTACGCCTGGGTGAAGAAGGGCGCTCCCCGCCCCGAGGGCACCGAGCCGGCCGCGCACCCGGTGAAGCAGTACGAGCCCTTCCCCGGGGCCTCCTGGTTCAAGATGGGTCGCCGCTCCCCCGTCGTCGCCCGCATGCACGACCGCCTCGTGGCCGTCGGCTGCAACCGGTACAAGAACAGCCGGAACAAGGACGTCATCGGCTCCGGCGACGTGGCCTCCTACGAGGCGTGGCAGCGGCACCTCGGCTTCACCGGCAAGGCCGCCACCTGGCCTCCGGGCCCGGCAAGTTGGGCCGCATTGAAGGTCCCGAAGGACTGAACCCCCTACGTGTCTCTGGCGGACACACGAGAGCCCCCGATCTCCCTCGCGGAGATCGGGGGCTCTTTCGTCGTTTCCCTGATAAGAATCCCGGTGTGGATGCAGGACTCGCGGCCGTCCTCGGTGCGGCTATCGGTGGAGGTCTCACGGGGCTGACGGCCGTTGGAACGGGACTCTTCGGGCTCCGGACGGCTCGCCTACAGCTCAAGTCCCAGGAGTCAGAGGCCGCTCGACAACGGCGCTTCGACAGTCTCCGGGAGAGGCGCGAACCCCGCTCGCAGGCGTACGCCGAGTTCGTCGCGGCTGGCCAGGACTTCGTGGACATCCTTCAGGGACGGGACAGCGACGCGTTCCTGAGCCAGTACGAAGTTCTTCAACGCAACCTCCGCAAGCGCCGCGCGACCGTCGCAATCGCCGGGCCGGATGCCGTGGTGCAGGCGGCAGGCGAATTCGCCCGCGAGGTCCAGCGGGCACGTGTGGAGTTGTCGCACACGGCCCCAGGACCCCTGGGGGTCTTCCGAGGCCGGGTCGTACAACGATTGGACGCCTTCACCAAAGCCGCCCGAGCCGCTCTAGAAGACGAGGGCCACCAGGTGTAGTCAGACCAGCGGGATGTCGAACTCGATCACGGTCGTGTCGCCACGGCGGACGATCGGGTACGCGACCTCCACGACCCGGCCGTCCTGAGCGACGTGCCGCCGGGTGTAGCGGACCACCGGGACCCCGGAGCCGATCTTCAAGGTCTTCGCCTCGTGCTCCGTCGGCATGCCGCAGGTGAACGACTCCTTCACCAGGATCACTGCGATGCCCAGCGTGCCCAGTTGAGCCCGCGTCCCGCCCGGCCAGGGCTCATGGATCGGGTCCGCCACCGGGGTCCCCTCCACATCGCTCCAGCGCAGGTACGACGTCGACATCTGGGTGGGCTGGTCGTTGTCGTAGAAGACGAAGTGGCGGGCCAACAACTCCTCGCCGGGCTCGCACTCGAAGAGGGCCGCCAGCTCGTGCGTGGCCTCTACGCGCTCGAACATCTTGTCCAAGCGGTACTCGCTCCAGCCGATCCCCTGGTCCCGCGTGAAGGGCGTTGAGGGGACTCCGGCCTTGTTCCGGTAGCGGTCGGCCGTCAGCCGGTGGATCGGGGGCCTCTCCCGAACTCGGGTTCCGGCTCGGGCCCGTGTCTCGATGAGGCCCTCGTTCCTGAGGAGCGCGAGGGCGTTCCTCACCGTGGTCTCGGAGACCTCGTACGCCTCCGCCAGCTCCGGGAGCGTCGGGATCTGATCGCCGATCCCGAACTCGCCCGAGGAGATGCGGTTCCGCAGGTCAGCAGCGATCCGCAGGTATCCCGGCTGTTCCACGCCCCACCACCGTTTCGAGTGATCGCCCGCAATCTGTGCACAGAAACTACCCCGGTCGGCTTGACCCTGGCCAACACCGCCCTCCAATCTGTGCAACAGAAACTCTCTATCTGTTAGACAGAAAGCCGCGAAGCCGGGGGTCGTACATGCCCGAAACAGGACACACGTGGCGCATAGAGTTCGCCGCGCAGCCGACCGAGGCCCCCATGGTCCGCGAGTGGGTCTCCTTACGCCTGGACCACCCGGACGCGGCCCAGGTCGCCAACGAGCTGTTCGTCAGCGTCCTGTCCACGGGGAGCCCCCGGGTCGAGATGACCCTGTCGACGGCAGGGCGCCGGAGCCGCATCACGGCGGCCGGCTCGATCGAGATGTCTCTCCGACACAGCCACGGCCCCGGCTTCGCCATCGTCAGCGCCCTGTCCACCCTTTACGGCTTGAACACCGACGGCCTCGGGGTCTGGGCCCAGCTCACCTCGGAGGACCAGTGAGCACGACCGAGATGACCGAGCATCAGCGGGCGTACGGCGCCCTGCTGGACCACCTGACGGATCACGCGGACTGCTTCCCGGGCTCCTGCCCCGAGGGAGACGCCCTGCGTCAGGCCGAGCGGGAGGCGCGATGACCGCCAGGTGCCCCGGGGGCAACCACGACTTCCCGGTGGACGACGAGTGGGGCGCCTACTGCGACGAGCACGGGGTGGCCATGGACCGGAAGTCCGACTGGACCCTCCCCGCCCCCACCGAGGAGGGCAGCCGTGGAGAGCACGACGTTCCCGTGGCTCCGAGCGCTGACTGACGAGGAGGCGTACGAGTTCCTGGGCGAGCTGCTCGCCATCGCCCAGGGCGCCGGTAGCCGCACGACCTTCCTCCGGAGGGTCGACACCCTCGTCTTCGAGTGGTCGGTGACCGACGGCGCCCCGGGCGTCTCGTCAGAGCACGATGATCGTTCCGTCCTGCGCCATCCTCGCGTTCCAGGGGAGGCCGGATGAGTCGAGCTGGCTGACCTGCCCCGTCCAGGCGGGCGCGAGGGACCACACCCGGCCGGGCTCCTCCAGGTACTGCTGGGCGTAGAGCGTCGCCGGGTTGGCGACCGTGATCATGCAGAGATCCGGGAATGCTGCGCTGAATCCCACATTGACGTAGGCGGATGCGCTCCCGGCTTTTTGTGCTGCCGTTGTAATTGACGCGACGTTGGCCTTGTTGGCGTTTCTGTCATTCCAACTGTCAGCACATCCCTGGAGGGCGTCGAGGGCCGTATCCGCGACGCTCTCCCCGTTTTCCGTGGGGGCGATGACGGCCGTGTCACCCGTGCTGAGCTGGGCGTTGACGACTGCACCACCGGCACCGGCCACGATGGCACACAGGGCCGCTAAGGCGATCTTCTTACGCGAGGACATCGCCCTCCAGAAGCCCCGCATCTGCGGAGGGCGACTGGGCACGGGCGGGATTCCTGTAGGGGTCTCATAGGACATACAGGAATCCTAGGAGTGGTTCATGAGCCGCCCGCTCAGTCCACTCCAAGAATGCTGAAGTCGATGCATTTTAAACTCCACCCACTACCCTGGAACGTCACCCAGGTGCCCCGCCCCACGAGCGGCCTAGGGGCTCCCGAGCCACCGACGATCTTCAGGGCGAGGCTCCCAAAGTCTCAAGTAGGTGTCCTCTAAGGAATTTGTGGTGGGCGACCTTCAGGACGTCGACGCGCGGGAGGTCCGGGACGGCGGTGAGGAGCGCGTGCTGGGCCGCGGGCTCCAGGTCGCCCAGGAGGAGCACGGTGAGTCCTGCGGTGCGGACCAGCAGGGTGACGCTGGCGTCGTTGGGATTGGCGTCGTCGGTGCCCGCGAAGAGGGAGGGCGCGGCGGGCCACAGCACACGCCAGTCGAGGGGGCCCAGGCGGCGGCGCTCCCCGGGCGTCGCGCGCAGCAGGGGAACGCGGGCGGCGGCCGCCTGACGGCGTACGAAGGCGGCCTGGTCGGAGGGTTCGTCGAGGGTGGTGGTCTCGATGGCGCCCACGGAACGGCCGCGCAGGACCCCGGGGAGGCCGGCGACATGGTCGGCGTGGAAATGCGTGAGGACGAGCAGCGGGATCGCGGTGACCCCGAGCGAACGCAGGCAGCGGTCGACGAGGCGGGGCTCCGGGCCGGTGTCCACCACGACGGCGGCGCCGTCGCCCGCGGAGAGCACCAGCGCGTCGCCCTGGCCTACGTCGCAGGCCACCAGCCGCCAGGCCGGGGGCGGCCAGCCGGTCACCGAGCGGGGCAGCGGCGCGGGACGTACGACGGCCAGCACGAGCAGCAGCGCGGCGGCCGCGCACAGCCAGGGACGGCGCAGGAGGCGGCGCCCCGCCGCGACCACCACCACGGTGACGGCCGCCAGCAGCAGGGCGCCCGCCCAGGTGCCGGGCCAGTCGAGCGTCGCCCCGGGCAGGGCGGCACCGCGCCGGGCGACCGCCGCGATCCAGCCGGCGGGCCAGCCCGCGACCCAGGCGAGGGCCTTGGCGACGGGCATGGCGAAGGGCGCCGCGGCCAGGGCGGCGAAGCCGAGGACGGTGGCGGGGCCCACCGCGAGTTCCGCCAGCAGGTTGCAGGGGACGGCGACCAGGCTGACGTGGGCGGCCAGCACCGCCACCACCGGGGCGCACACCGCCTGCGCGGCCGCCGCCGCGGCCAGGACCTCCGCGAGGCGCGGTGGCACCCGCCGGTGCCGCAGGGCGGTGCTCCAGCGCGGGGCGAGGACCAGGAGCGCACCGGTGGCCAGCACGGACAGCGCGAAGCCGTACGAGCGGGCGAGCCAGGGATCGTGGAGGAGGAGCAGCAGGGCGGCCCCGCACAGCGCGGGCAGCAGGCTGCGGCGGCGGCCCGTGCCGATGGCCAGCAGGGTGATCAGCCCGCAGGCGGCCGCGCGCAGCACGCTCGGGTCCGGCCGGCACACGACGACGAAGGCCACGGTGAGCACTCCCCCGAGCACGGCCGTCACGCGGAGCGGGAGGGCCAGCCGCGGTGCCAGGCCGCCGCGCTCGGCGCGCAGCGCGAGACCGGGCGGACCGATCAGCAGGATCAGCACGAGTGAGAGGTTGGAACCGCTGACCGCGGTCAGATGGGTCAGGTCGGTGGCCTCGAACGCGTCGTGCAACTCCACCGGGATACGGGAGGTGTCCCCGACGACCAGTCCGGGAAGGAGGGCACGGGCGTCGGGCGGCAGGCCCTCGGTGGCCTCGCGCAGCCCCGCGCGGAGTCCGCCGGCCACACGTTGCGCACGGCCGGGCGGCCCCACGACGCGCGGCGGCCCTCGCACCGACAGCACCGCGGCGATCCGGTCGCCCGGCCCCGCCGCCGGGGCGAGCCGGGCCTCCGCGTCGACGCGCGTGCCGGGCAGCAACGTCAGCCAGATACGGGCGGGTTGCCGGGCGATGAGCAGCACCGGTGTGCGGACGGCGGTCGTCGTGCCCCTCGCCGCCACGCGTACGGCCTCGGCCTCCACCAGCACCGCGTCCGGCGCCCGGACGGCCCCGCGCACCTGCGGGCGGATCAGCCGGGGATCCGCCGTCAGCCGCAACTCCACCCTCGCATGCGCGTGTTCGGCCGCCAGGGCGGGCACCGGGCCACGGTGCAGGTCCGCGCAGTGCAGCCCCGCCACGGCCGCGGACGCCGCCGCGCAGAGCGCCACGGTGGCCACCGACGTCCACCGGCGTACGAACGACGCGAGCGCCACCAGGACGACCAGCGCGCACGCCCCCACCACGGCTCGCCCCGGCGCCGCGAGGGCGACGCCCGCGGCGAGCCAGGCCGCGAGGGCCGGGGCCACCAGACGGAGGTCCGGCGGGGCCTCCTGGCGCGGGTTCGACGCGCCCCGGGGTGAGGCGGCGGCCGCGTGCACCGCCGGGCGGGGCGCGCTCATGGGGTGACCAGTGGCTTGAGGTCGGAGAACCGGCGGTCCCCGATGCCGTTGACGTCACGCAGTTGCTCGACGGAGGTGAAACCGCCGTGCCGGCCGCGGTAGTCGATGATGTGCCGGGCGAGCACCGGCCCCACACCGGGCAGGGCGTCCAACTGCTCGGCGGTGGCGGCGCTGAGGCTGACCGGACCGCTCGCCGCGGCGGTTCCCTCGCCCCCGGCGGCCGGTTGCGGGGCGGGGCGGCCCACGACGATCTGCTCCCCGTCGGCCAGCAGGCGGGCCAGGTTCAGGGCGCTGGTGTCCGTACCGGGCAGCGCTCCCCCGGCGGCGTCCACGGCGTCCGCCACCCGGGACCCCTCGGGCAGCCGGCGCAACCCCGGCCTCCTGACCTTGCCGGCGACGTCCACGACCAGCACCGGCTTCGCCCCCGGCGCGGGGCTCGGCACCCGTGGCCCGGCCGCGGCGGAAGCCCGCGCGGCGGCGGGGGCCTCGGCCGCGGCGGGCAGCGCCGCGGCGACCGGCGGCACCGCCACGGTGCGCGGCCGGCCGGTCCGGAAGTGGTGCACCGCGAAGGCGAGCGCGACGAGGAGGACGACGGCCAGGGCGGCCGCCGTCTTCGCCTCGATGCCGCAGCGGACGGAGAGCCAGGTGGGTAGGCGCTCGGTGAGGGCCAGGCGCCAGGCGCCCCCGGCGCGGCGTCCCGGCGGATCCGGCGCGGCCGGCCGTTCCGGCACGGCCAACCGCTCCGGCGCATCCGGTCGTTCCGGTGGATCCGGTGCCGCCGCGCCCGCCCCACCCCGTGGCGCGGGACGGGCCGGCGGACGGTCGAAGAGGGCTGCGGCCCGTTCCCGGACCGCGTCGGCGGCGGGCCCGGGTGCGGGCACGCGTGCGGACGGGTGCCTGCGGTGGCGAGGAGTTGCGGTGGTCGATCCCATGTCAGGGACGGTAGGCGGACCGGCGCCAACAAGATGATCTTGCTCAAGTCCTGTGGACTGTCCAGAGGTTGTGGATAACCCCCTCGCCCGAAAGGGGTCACAGCGGGGAGACGACCGCCCCCAGCAGCCCGGGCCCGGTGTGGGCGCCGATCACCGCGCCGACCTCGCTGAGGACGAGGGTGTTGAGCCCGGGGACCCGCGCCCGCAGCCGCTCCGCCAGGGCGGACGCGCGGTCCGCGGCGGCGAGGTGGTGGACGGCGATGTCCACCGGACGGGTGCCCGCCCGCTCGACGACGATCTCCTCGAGCCGCGCCAGCGCCTTGGAGGCCGTACGCACCTTCTCCAGCAGCTGGATGCGGCCCTCGTCCAGCTGCAGCAGCGGCTTCACCGCGAGCGCCGATCCGAGCAGCGCCTGCGCCGCGCCGATGCGTCCGCCCCTGCGCAGGTAGTCCAGGGTGTCCACGTAGAAGTACGCCGACGTGTCCGACGCCCGCTTCTCCGCCGCCGCCACGATCTCGTCCGCGGAGCCGCCCCCCTCCGCCGCCTCGGCGGCGCTCAGCACCGGGAACCCGAGGGCCATGGCGACCATCGCGGTGTCCACGACGCGCACCGGCACGGGCGCGTCCGCCCCCGCGAGCAGCGCGGCGTCGTAGGTGCCGGAGAACTCCGCCGACAGGTGCAGGGAGACGATCTCGGTCGCGCCCGACTCCGCCACCGCGCGGTAGGCGGTGGCGAATTCCTCGGGGCTCGGCCGCGACGTGGTGACGGGCTTGCGGCGTTGCAGGGCGCGGGCGACCGCGGGCGCCGACACCTCGGTGCCCTCTTCCAGCGCTTCGTCGCCGATCACCACCGCCAGGGGCACCACGGTGATCCGGTGCCGGGTCAGGGCCTCCTGCGGCAGGTAGGCCGTGGAATCGGTGACGATAGCGACATGGGACGACATGTGCGGGAGGTTACCCGCGCCGAAGGCCGGGCGACAGTACGGCTCCGCCGAGGTGAACCCCGGTGAACGTCCCCGCGGCATGTCCCGGCCGCGCCCGGCCCCTCACAGCGCCTTGGGTGGCTGTCCGGTGCCCGGCTCGGGCATCCGCTCGCGCCGCGTCCCCGGCTGAGTGCGCGGTTCCGGTTCCGGCTCCGGCAGCGCCGAGGGCGCCCAGTGCCGCAACGCCCCGGCCTCCAGGTCGATGTCGCGGCCCAGCGCCGCGAGGTCGTCGTCGGCGAAGCGGCGGGCCCGGTCCTGGGCTGCCCAGCGCAGCGAGTCCGCGGAGTGGGTGATGCGCCGCGTACGCTCCTCGAGCTCGCCGATCCGGGCCGCGATGCGGGAGCGGTCGGGCTCGCGCTCCAGCAGCCGCAGCTCCGCGTCAAGCTCCCGGGCGTGGGAGCTCAGCCTGGCCAGCAGCGCGACGGCCTCGCTCAGCGACGGGTCGACGGCGGCCTGCCCTTCCAGCGCCGCTTCCGTGCTCGTGACGGACGTACGCAGCGCCAGGCGCAGCTCCGCGAGCTTCCCGGCGGGCCCGGGCCGGCTGTAGCGGCGGGCCTTCAGACCGGTGTCCTCGACCACGCGGCGGGCCTCGATGCTGGTGCGCTCCACCCCGCGCTTGACCGCCCGCGCCGTCTTGACCGCGGCGACGACACCGAGCGCCACGAAGGAGGCGAAGAGCAGCAGGATCACGGCGACGGCGACATCCACGGCGGCTCCTCTGCCCGGTCGGCCCGGTCCGTCCGACCGGGCCGATCTGCTCGATCGGTTGTATGCCCACCGTAAACGGACGGGGGCGGGCAAGGGTTCCGGGAGAACCCCTACCCGCCCCTTACACCGACCTGCGCGGACCGGGCGACCAGCCGGGCATCAGGCCCGAGCCGAGCACGCCATCAGCCCATCCGACCGAGCGCGTCATCACGCCGGCACGCATCACGCAGGAACGATGTTCACCAGCTTCGGCGCCCGCACGATCACCTTGCGGACCCCCGCGCCGTCCAGCGCGGCCACGACCGCCGGGTCGGCCAGGGCCTGGGCCTCCAGGTCGGCGTCGGAGATCGTCGGCGGCACCTCCAGACGGGCCTTGATCTTGCCCTTGATCTGGACGACGCAGGTGACGGCCTCGTCCACCACGTACGCCGGGTCGGCCACCGGCAGGTCCTCGTGCGCCAGCGACCCGTCGTGTCCCAGGCGCCGCCACAGCTCCTCGGCGATGTGCGGGGCCAGCGGCGCGATCAGCAGCACCAGCGGCTCGGCGACCGAGCGCGGCACCGGGCCGCCCGCCTTGGTCAGGTGGTTGTTCAGCTCGGTGATCTTGGCGATGGCGGTGTTGAAGCGCAGGCCCTCCAGGTCCTGGCGGACGCCGTCGATCGCCTTGTGCAGGGCGCGCAGGGTGTCCTCGTCCGGCTCGGCGCCGGTCACCGTGACCTCGCCGGTCGTCTCGTCCACGACGTTGCGCCACAGCCGCTGCAGCAGCCGGTACTGGCCGACGACCGCGCGGGTGTCCCAGGGCCGGGAGACGTCCAGCGGGCCCATCGCCATCTCGTACAGGCGCAGGGTGTCGGCGCCGTACTCGGCGGCGATCTCGTCCGGGGTGACGGCGTTCTTCAGGGACTTGCCCATCTTGCCCAGCTCGCGCTTGACCTGCTCGCCGCCGTACCACCAGCCGCCGTCGCGCTCCTCGACCTCGGCCGCCGGAACGGGGAAGCCGCGGCCGTCGCGGTAGACGTAGGCCTGGATCATGCCCTGGTTGAACAGCTTGTGGAACGGCTCCACCGACGACACGTGGCCCAGGTCGAACAGCACCTTGGACCAGAAGCGCGCGTACAGCAGGTGCAGCACCGCGTGCTCGGCGCCGCCGACGTACAGGTCGACGCCGCCGTGCGGCTGCCCCTCGCGCGGGCCCATCCAGTACCGCTCGATCTCGGGGTCGACCAGCTTCCGGTCGTTGTGCGGGTCCAGGTAGCGCAGCTCGTACCAGCAGGAACCGGCCCAGTTGGGCATGGTGTTGGTCTCGCGGCGGTACGGGCGCACGCCGCGGCCGTCGCCCAGGTCCAGCTCGACGTGGACCCACTCCGCGTTGCGGGACAGCGGGGTCTCGGGCTCGGTGTCCGCGTCGTCCGGTTCGAAGGTGCGCGGGGAGTAGTCCTCGACCTCGGGCAGCTCCAGCGGCAGCATCGACTCGGGCAGCGGGTGGGCGACGCCGTCCTCGTCGTAGACGATCGGGAAGGGCTCGCCCCAGTACCGCTGGCGGCTGAACAGCCAGTCGCGCAGGCGGAAGTTGATGGTGCCCTCGCCGATGCCGCGCTGCTCCAGGTACGCGATGACCTTGCGCTTGGCGTCGGCGACCTCCAGGCCGTTCAGGTCGATCTCGTCGTTGGCGGAGTTGATCGCCGGGCCCTGGCCGGTGTACGCCTCGCCCTCCCAGCCCTCGGGCGGCCGGACGGTGCGGATGATGGGCAGGTCGAAGACGGTGGCGAACTCCCAGTCGCGCTCGTCCTGGCCGGGGACGGCCATGATCGCGCCGGTGCCGTAGCCCATCAGGACGTAGTCCGCGACGAAGACCGGGACGCGGGTGCCGGTCAGCGGGTTCACGGCGTACGCGCCGCTGAAGACGCCGGTCTTGTTCTTGCCCTCGGTCTGCCGCTCGACGTCCGACTTGGACTGGGCCTGCTTGCGGTACTCCGCGACGGCCTCGGCCGGGGTGGCCGCGCCGCCGGTCCAGGCGTCCTTGGTGCCCTCCGGCCACGCGGCCGGCACCACGGTGTCGACCAGCGGGTGCTCGGGGGCCAGCACCATGTAGGTGGCGCCGAACAGGGTGTCCGGACGCGTGGTGAAGACGGTGATCGGGCTCTCGCCGTGGCCCTCGACCGCGAAGTCGACCCTGGCGCCCTCTGAGCGCCCGATCCAGTTGCGCTGCTGCAGCTTGATCGCCTCGGGCCAGTCCAGCGCGTCCAGGTCGGCCAGCAGGCGGTCCGCGTAAGCGGTGATGCGCATCATCCACTGGCGCAGCTTGGCCTTGAAGACGGGGAAGTTCCCGCGCTCGGAGCGGCCGTCGGCGGTGACCTCCTCGTTGGCCAGCACGGTGCCCAGGCCGGGGCACCAGTTGACCGGGGACTCCGAGGCGTAGGCCAGGCGGTACTCACCCAGGACGGCGTCGCGCTCGACAGGGCTCAGCTCCGCCCAGGCGCGCCCGTCGGGCGTCCGCCGCTCGCCCTTCTCGAACTGCTCGACCAGCTCGCCGATGGGGCGGGCGCGGTCGGCCTGGGGGTCGTACCAGGAGTTGAAGATCTGCAGGAAGATCCACTGGGTCCACTTGTAGTAGTCCGGGTCGATCGTGGCGAACGACCGGCGCTTGTCGTGGCCCAGGCCCAGCCGGCGCAGCTGGGACTTCATGTTGTTCATGGCCGCCTCGGTGGTGACCCGAGGGTGCTCGCCGGTCTGCACGGCGTGCTGCTCGGCGGGCAGGCCGAAGGCGTCGAAGCCCAGGGTGTGCAGCACGTTGTGCCCGGTCATCCGCTGGAAGCGGGCGAAGACGTCGGTGGCGATGTAGCCCAGGGGGTGGCCGACGTGCAGTCCCGCACCCGAGGGGTACGGGAACATGTCCATGATGAACTTCTTGGGTTTGGCCAGCTCGCCGTCCCCGGCCAGGTCACCGGTGGGGTTGGGCGCGGCGAAGGTCTGGTGCTCGTCCCAGAAGTCCTGCCAGCGGCTCTCGATGTCGGCGGCCAGGGCGGCCGTGTAGCGGTGGGGCGCAGCCGCCTCCGCGGCGGGGGTGGTCTCGCTCATCGTCCTTCGTACTCCATCGCTGTCATGACGGCCTGCGGCCCGGCCGCCGTACGGACATCTGCCTGCGCAACTGCGGAAACGAAAAAGCCCCTCGCACAGGAGGGGCGCCGCACTGACATCGATCGTGGTCAGCGCGGCTTGCTAAGCAGAAGGCGTACGGCACGCATGGGGTCAGGGTACCGCAGAGCGGGAAGGGCCCGCACCGAGGTTCCCCCCGGTGCGGGCCCTTCCCTGCCGTTCCCACCGCTGATCAGCGGTGGTGCGGCTCAGCGGTGGTGCGGCAGGTACGAGTCGAGGTAGCCGCGCGCCGGGGTGCCGACGCCGGTCACGTCGTCGTAGCCGGCGACCGCGGACAGCGAGCTGTCCTTGCCGAGGCTGCGGAGCGAGGTGATCGTGCCGTCCGCCGCGTCGAAGCCGTTGGCGTAGTCCACGCGGACGACCGCGAGGTCCTTGCCGCGGCCCAGCGGGTGGTCGGTCACGTCGTGGTACGCGCCGGTGCCGTAGCGGTCGTAGATCAGCGGGTTGGCGAAGCCGATCGGCACGCCGTGCCGGGCCTGCTGCGCCAACGCCTGGACGCCCGCGATCACCGGGGCGGCGAGCGACGTGCCGCCGATCCGGTACTCGCTGTACTGGAAGGACCCGTCCGGGAAGGCCTGGGTCTGGCCGACCAGGAAGCCGGTGTTCGGGTCGGCGACGGCCGAGATGTCCGGCTCGACGCGCTGCTTGACCGTGCCGCCGTTGGCCAGCGCGAGCGAGTTGGGAACCACGCCGCGCTGGTAGAAGGGCTGCGCGTAGAGCTTGCTGGTGCCGCCGCCGGCGCCGGAGGTGTAGGCGCCGGGGAAGGCCGTCCAGCTCGAGCCGTCCTCGGCCAGCGTGGCCTTCAGGGTGCCCCAGCCGGTCTCCCACTGGTACGTGTCGCCCTTGCCGACGGCGAGCGAGGTGCCGCCGACGGAGGTGACCCAGGGGGAGTTCGCCGGGGTGTCGACCTGCTTCGCGCCGTGCGCCGCGACGTTGTCGCCCGCGTCGCCCGAGGAGAAGTAGAAGCCGATGCCCTCGACCGCGCCGATCTGGAAGATCTGGTCGTACGCGGCGGCGATGTCCGGGGTCTCGTTGCTCTCGATGTCGCCCCAGGAGTTGGAGACGATGTCGGCGAGCCGGTGGTCGACGATCTTGCCGAGCGCGTCGAGCAGGTCGTCGTCGGTGCAGGAGGAGGCGCCGACGTAGGTGATGTCGGCGGCCGGGGCGACCGCGTGCACCGCCTCGACGTCCAGGGTCTCCTCGCCGTACCAGCCGGAGGCGTCGCACTCGTCGGGACTCGTGTAGCGGTAGTCGGCCGGCAGCACCTGGGAGAGCTGGCCGCGCTTGTAGGCCGCGTCGCCGTTGCGGGCTGCGTACTTCTTGGCGTCGGCGACGATCGTCGGGGAGGCGAACGCGTCGGTGATGGCGACGGTGACGCCCTTGCCGTTGTACGAGCCCGCGCCGTAGGCGGCGCGCAACTGCTCGCCCGTGTAGCCCTTGACGGCGTAGGGGGCGCGCGTGCCGTAGGCGACCGGCAGCTTCTTGTTCGTGTTCGACCCGTAGTACGTGGAGAAGGGGCCGGAGTTCTTGAAGACGGCGCCGGGCGGCGGCAGCGTGTCCTGGTGCTGCGCGCGCCGCGGGGAGTTGTCCAGGCCGGTGACGGTGAGCACCGCGCCGCCCAGGGAGGCGGGGACGGAGGCGGTCCCGGTCGGGGCGTGGTAGGTCTTGGCGCCCTTCGCGTAGTTGTGGAGCTGGGTGCCGAACGCCTGCTCCGCGTCGGCGACGTCGCCGGTCACGGTCAGGTAGTGCTCGTCGACGCCGGTGACCTTCAGCCCGGAGGACTCCAGCCACTGCCGCGTCTGCGCGATCTGCTGCGCGGAGGCGCCGAAGCGGGCCTTGGCCTGCTTCGCCGAGAGGAACGTGCCGTACGAGGTGGAGCCGGGGTCGGACACGGCCTGGGCGTAGGCGGCCAGGCCCTGGGCGTCACGGCCGGCCAGGTACACCCGGAGGGTGACCTCCGCCGAGTCGGCGGTGGCGCCCTTGTCGGCCTTGGCGGTGGCCCACGCCGGCTTGCTGCCGGCGAGGCTGTGACGTCCGTGCGGTGCGTCGGCCTGGGCGGTGGGTATGCCCATCGCCAGCGCACCGGCGACCAGAGGCAGTGTCGCTGCCAGGGCCAGGCCGGCCCGCTTTCTCGAGCGGGTTGAGCTCATGAAACCCCCTGCTGTGTGAAGTTCGCGCGGAGTGGCGGCGCGCCGGAAACGGCAGCGCGCGTGGACCGCCACGCCACTCTCGCGGTGAACAGCTCATGCCAGGGACATGCGTTCGCCAAGAAGGACTCAAGGAAGGCCCACGAAAGGGCAATTGGGACGGCAATCCGATCCGGAATGCGGACATATGGTGCCGGAGAGCGGACGTTCCGGTAAAGGACCGATCATCCTTACCGAACGGAGCCCGAACAAACCAACGTTAGCAGTTCGTAATGATCCTCATCCCGGGTTGTCGAAAGACGATCGTTCCGGCCACCCGTACGGGTTAGCGTCTGCCGCATGCGCACCAACCGACAGTCCCCGGACGGTCGCCGGACCCCCCCGATACCGGCGAGCGACATCCTGTCCGGGGCCCTTCGCGCCGCACGGTCGCCCCGCGCCTGGGCGATCGCCGGCACCGCCGCCGCCCTGCTCGTCCTCGCCGTCACCGCGGGTCCATACCTGCGGGCGTTCCTGGACTTCGGCGCCGGCGTCCTCACCCTCGTCTCCCTGAGCTGCACCGTCATCTGGGGCCTGGTGTCCACCGACACCGTCTTCCTCGGGCCCCGCGAACGCCTGCTCACCCAGGGCATCCACCGCGGTCTGGGCGTCGCCGCGATCGGATTCCTGGTCCTGCACGTGACGACGAAGGTCGTCGAGGCCCGGGTCGCCACCTCCGGCGCCTTCCTCCCCCTCGGCGTGACCGGCCGGGACGGCCTCATCTCCCTCGGCGTGCTCGCCGCCTACCTGATGATCCTCGCCGCCGCCACGGGCGCCATGCGCAGCGTCTTCGCCGCCAACCGGCACCCCGTGCGGTGGCGCATCCTGCACAGCACCGCCTACGCGTCCTGGTGCATGGCGCTGATCCACGGCCTGCAGTCCGGCCGCTCCGCCAAGACCTGGATCATCGTCGCCTACGGGATCTGCCTGGTGGGTGTCGCCATCGGGCTGATCTACCGGCTCCGCAGGACCCGTGGCGAGGCGCTCTTCCCCGAGACGCGGGAACGCTCGGCCTCCTACCGCAAGCTCGGCGGCGAACGGGCCGCGGCCCGGGGCGGTTCCGGCCGCCGGCGTGCCGTGCCCCGGGAGGAGACCGGGCCCAGCCTGGCCAGCGCCTACAGCGAACCGCTGCCGCCGCTGCCCAACTTCCCCACCGCCCAGCAGTACACGGCTGTTCCTCCCCCGGCCCCGGACCGTACCCTCGGCATGGATCCCGCGGCCGCCACGATGCAACTGCCGCAGGTGCCCGCCGACCCCCAGGCGACGTACCAGCAGCAACCGCAGGTGCCGTACCAGCAGCAACCCCAGCAGACCGGCTGGGACGGCACTCCCGCATGGGGTACCCCGGTGCCGGACGGCAGGCAGGGCGCGGATCCGCTGGGAGCCGACAGGCTCCAGCCGATCGCCTGGCAGCAGTCCACGCCCGGACCCTATGAAGGACAACGATGAGCGTTCCCGCCATACCGGACCGGTCACCCGCCCCTCGCTCGGGGGCGGGTGATGTGCTCCCCGACGTGCGCACCGTCGGGCTGCCCCGGATCACCGCGGGGTTCGACGAGGTGGAGCGCCTGGACCGGGTGACCCACCTCAACGTGCACGGCTCCATGCCGAGCATGACCGAGGGCGAACTGCTCGACCTCGCCGAGCTGATGGGCCTGCGCGGCCGCGGCGGGGCGGGCTTCCCCTTCTACAAGAAGCTCAAGGCCGTCGGTGAGGCCGCGCGCCGGCGCGGCTCGCCGACCGCGGTGATGGTCAACGGCTGCGAGGGCGAACCGGCCTGCCGCAAGGACGCCGTCATCCTGCGCCGCGCCCCGCACCTCATGCTGGACGGGGCCCTGCTGTGCGCCGAGATCCTCGGCGCACGCGAACTCGTCATCAGCGTCACGCGCGACACCAACGAGCAGTCCGTGCGCGACGCCCTGGCCGAGCGCGGCCTGGGCACCAAGCGGGGCCGCCAGCTGAGGGCCCGGATCGTGCGCATGCCGGAGCGCTTCGTGTCGGGCGAGTCCTCGGGCATCATCTCGGCGGCCAACGGCGGCCTCCCCCTGCCGCCCGGCAAGAAGGTGAGCGCGAGCGAGTCCGGCCTCGGCGGCATGCCGACGCTCTTCTCCAACACCGAGACCTTCACCCAACTGGCCATCGGCGCCCGCATGGGGGCGATCCGCTTCGGCTCCGCGGGCGCCCCGGGCGAGCCCGGTACGGCCATGCTGACCGTGTCCGGCTCGGTGCCCCGGCAGACGGTCGTGGAGACCCCGACGGGTGTGCCGATGTCGTACATCCTGCAGATGTGCGGAGGGAACCCGGGGCAGGGCGTGCTCGTCGGCGGCTACCACGGCAACTGGATCGACCCCAGCGTCGCCTCGATGGTGACCATCGCCCGAGAGAGCCTGGAGGCCCACAAGGCCACCCTGGGCGCGGGCGCCCTGCTCCCGCTGGACCCGGGCCTGTGCCCGCTGGGCGAGTCGCTGCGGGTCGCGCAGTGGCTGGCCGCCGAGACGGCCGGGCAGTGCGGGCCGTGCCGCCTCGGGCTGCCCCGTATGGCCGGACTGCTGCAGGACGTGCTCAACGGCGGCGGGCAGGCCGCGCTGGAGCAACTGCGGCAGACCGCGGTCGCGGTGAAGGGGCGCGGGGTGTGCAAGCACCCCGACGGCTCGATGCGCTTCGTGATGTCCACCATCAACGCCTTCACCGACGACCTCGCCGCCCACGTCCTCGGCGGCGGCTGCGGCCGCCCCACCGTGGGCGTGCTGCCGCTGCTGAAGTCCGACCCGCCGGCGCCACGCGGCGGCGCCCCCGCCGGCGCGGGCGCGCAGACCAGCAACAAGCGGCTGAACGTCGACTGGACGCTGTGCAAGGGCCACGGCCTGTGCGCCGGCGTCCTCCCGGAGATCGTACGGCTGGACCGGGACGGCTACCCCGACATCGCCGGCACGCCCGTCCCACCGCACCTGGACGCGGCCGCGCAGCGAGCGGTGGCCCGCTGCCCCGCACTGGCGCTGCGCATGGAGGAGGGCGGCCGCCGCTGACCCCGGCCGCACGCAGGAGGGCCCGGCACCGTCGCGGTGCCGGGCCCCTCGTACGTCCGCGCCGGCCGTCGGGCCGGCACCCCGCGCTCACTCCGCGCGGTCACCGGTCATGCGCCGCAGCCACTGCCGGGCCAGGCGGCGTTCCTCGTCGCTGAACCCGGCCTCGAGCTCCCGTTCGCGCTCACGCACCACGGGCCGGGCCTTCTCCAGGCGCTCGCGCCCGGCGTCGGTCAGGAAGACCTGCTGGCTGCGGCCGTCCGTGGGGTGCCGCCGGCGTTCCACCAGACCCTGGTCCGCAAGCCCGGCGAGCAGTTCGTTGGCCGACTGGC
The DNA here is from genome assembly GCF_042733315.1 of Streptomyces sp. NPDC059718. NCBI lineage: Bacteria > Bacillati > Actinomycetota > Actinomycetes > Kitasatosporales > Streptomycetaceae > Streptomyces > Streptomyces sp. NPDC059718. The sequence goes on along the minus strand of NZ_JBHWGA010000003.1, from coordinate 208,481 downwards.
GGGTACTGGCGACGGCACGGGCCAGGTCGGCGATGGTGATGCCCGGCTGGTCCGCCAGCACGAGCAGGGAGGCGTACTGGGCGACGGACAGCCCGAGCCCCGACAACGCGCCGTCCATGGCCCCGCGCATGTTCAGCCACGCCTGACGGACCAGGAAGCTCAGGCAGAGCTCATCGCTGTCGGCGTCCACCACGGTCTCCCCTCGCATTGACAGGAACCTTACGTTCTTGGCACGCTAAGAACGTAAGGACCCTGTCCATCTTACCCGAGACGGCCGGTCCGCAGCAGTTCCGTCGTACCCGCTCACCGGAGGTGTGCCGCACTATGTCCGAACACTTAAGGAGTGGGCAGGGAGAGCCCGAGGTCAATCCGGGCCTGGTGCTGCTCCTCTGCTCGGGCGCGACCTTCATGGCGTTCCTCGACCTGTCCGTCGTGAACATCGCGTTCCCCAAGATCATCGAGAAGTTCCCGGACACCGGGATGGCCACGCTGACCTGGGTGGTCAGCGGTTACGCGGTGATGTTCGCCGCCGTACTGACGCCGGCGGGACGGCTGGCCGACACCGTCGGGCGCACCAAGGTCTTCCTCTGGTCGCTGACCGGCTTCACGCTCGCCTCACTGGCCTGCGGCGCGGCCACGGGCCCGGAGTGGCTGATCGTGGCGCGGTTCGCGCAGGGCGCGCTGGCGGCGGGGATGATCCCCTCGGCGCTCAGCCTGATCATGTCCTCGACCCCGCTGGAGAAGCTGATCAAGGCGATCGGCACGTGGTCGGCGGTGGCGGGCTTCTCCGCGGTGGTCGGCCCGGCCATCGGCGGCGTGCTCGTGGAGCAGCTCAGCTGGCGCGCGGTCTTCTACATCAACGTGCCCATCGGCGTCCTGCTGGCCGTCGCCGGGCTGAGGGCGCTCCCCCGCCACCAGCCCGCGACGGGCAGCAGGCTTCCCGACATCGTGGGCACCGCGGCGCTCGCGCTCGGCATCGGACTGGTCGTGGCCTCGCTCACCGAGGGCGACTCATGGGGATGGACGAGCGCCCGCACCCTCGGCCTGCTCGCCGGCGGACTGGCCCTGGGCGCGTTCGCGGTGCTGAGGTCGCGGCGGCACGAGTCCCCGGCCATCGCCACCGATCTGTGGAAGAGCCGGAAGTACGCGGTGGTCAACGGCGTCTCCGCGGTCTTCGGCGTGTCGATGTTCGCCTGGCTGCTGGCGGGCGCGCTGTTCGCCACCGGGGTGTGGCACTGGAGCATCATGGAGGCCGCCGGGGCGATGAGCGTCGGCGCGGTCGCCTCCATGATCACCTCGACCGCCGCCGGCCGGGTCTCCAAACCGGCGACGCACCGCTGGCTGGTGGTCCTCGGCGCGGCGATGTTCGCCGTGTGCACCGCGCTGATGGGCAGTGACTTCCTGGGAGCCGAGCCCGACTTCTGGGGAGCCTGGGTCCCGACCGGACTCCTGGGCGGTGGCGGCCTCGGCTTCGCCGTCACCTCACTGTCGTCCATCGCGGCGACCGCGCTCCCGCCGCTGCAGTTCGCGGCCGGCGTGGGCATGAACCTCACCGCGCGCCAGATCGGCGGCGCCCTGGGGACGGCGATGCTGGCCGCCATCATGGCCGCGCACTCGGCGCCGGGCGTCGAAGCCTTCCACGACCTGTACCGGGTGTGCACGGCCGTCACCGTCGTGGCGGCGCTCGCCGCCCTGGGGCTCACCGACCGGGCTCCCGCGGCCGCCCCGCGGCAGGAGGCGGGCACGCCGGCACCGGCGGAGGTCCCCGGCTCCTGAGACCCCCGCCCGGAGCCGGGAAACCGGCGGCCGGGAGAACGTTGAATCGTTCTCCCGGCCGCCGCCCTCCCGTTTTCCCTCAACATTCCCCACCATTGCTCACCGCATGGCGGAGTAAATCGTTCGGAAACAATTCAAGGAATAAACCAATCCGCTCTCACCGATCATTACCGGCGGGTCGGCGCAAATAATTTTCTTGCAGTCAACCCCTCCCCATGGCAGACTCGAACGCGGCAGGGCCGGAACTTCGAAAACGACCATGTTCCGGCTCGTAGATCAGTGACCGCGGGGGGACCTGATGCACACCGTTCTTGACTGGCTCGACCATGCCGCCAACGATCGGGGAATCCATTTCTCGGATTCCGGGACCGGCTGGTCGTTCGTCTCCTACACCACACTGGCCGGCGAGGCGCACCAAGTGGCCTCCTTACTCCACGCCCACGGAGCACAGCCCGGCGACGTGGTGTCTCTACTGGTCAGCGAGGTACGCGACTTCGCACCCGCCTTCCTGGGCACCATGCTCGCCGGCCTCACACCGGCACCGATCGCCTCGCCCCTCACCTTCCAGGGAAACGACCGTTACACCGAGCACGTCACGGACATCCTGAAGGTCGCGGAACCGGCCCTGATACTGTCCGACGCGTCCCTCTCGGAAATAGCCGAGAAAAGCTCAACGCAGCTGGACGGCGGCTCCGTGGTACTCCTCGAGGGTTCGGCGGAATTATCGATCGAGGATTCCTCGCGACGCGCGCCGGCGGACCTCGGACTCCTGCAGTTCACCTCGGGATCCAGCGGCACCCCGAAGGGGGTCCGGGTGTCCCAGGACAATCTGGTGGCGAACGTCCGGAGCATTCACGAGTGGCTGGGGATAACCGCCGCCGACTCCTGCTCCTCCTGGCTCCCGCTCTACCACGACATGGGACTCATCGGAACGTTCCTCGGTTCGCTCACGGCCCAGATCGACCTGTGGCTCATGTCGCCCCTGGACTTCGTGCGGGACCCGCTGCGCTGGCTGGAGGCGCACGGCCGGCACGGCGCGACCGTGACCACCGCCCCCAACTTCGGGTACGGCTACACCGCCAAACGCGTCCGTCCGCAGGACCTGGAGGGAATGGACTTCTCCCGCTGGCGGGTCGCCATGAACGGAGCGGAGCGCATCGATCCCCGGGCCGCCGCCGCGTTCGGCGCACTGCTGGCCCCCCACGGCTTCCGCACCACGGCCTTCGCCCCCTGCTACGGACTCGCCGAGGCCACCCTGGCCGTCTCCGGCGTCACGCCCGGCACCGGGGCACGCACCGTACGGCTGGAGGGCGGACTGCACACCGCCCGGCCGGTCGTACCCACCGGCCGGGGACGGCTCGGGACCGCCCACCCGGACGGCGGGGCGAACTGGCTGACGTCCTGCGGCCCGGCGGTGCCGGGCGCCACCGTGGACATCGTCGACGAGGACGGTGTGCCGCTCCCCGAAGGGCATTTCGGCGAGATCCGCGTCCGGGGGGCATCCGTGGCGAGCGGCTACCGTTCCTCCGTACCGGACGCCTCGTCGAACTTCACGGACGGCGGCCTGCGCACCGGCGACTCCGGATTCCTGCTGGACGGCGAACTGTTCGTGGTCGGCCGGGTCGGCGACAGCATCAAGGTCCGCGGCCGGAAGGTGCACGCGGAGGACCTCGAGACCGCGCTCACCGTGATCGACGGCATCCCGTCCGGGCGGTGCGCCGTCGCCCTCGGCACGACCGGTGAGGCCCACCACGTGGTGGCCGTCGTCGAATCGGGGGAGGCCGGCTGGCTCGACGGCGCGCTCGCCGTGGTCCGCGCCGCCACCGACGACACCGTCAGGGTCACCGTGGTCCGCACCGCGCGGGGCGGCATCCCCCGCACCTCCAGCGGCAAGCCGCGCCGGCGCCTGCTCTGGCGCCGCTTCCAGGACGGGGAGGCCATCGGGGAGGTCGTGCACGGCACGGCTCCCGCCACCCCCGTCACCGGCTGAGCCGGCGCGTCCCGCCCATCCGGCGCGCCCGGCGTCCCCGGCACGCGCGCCGCAGTTGCAGTGATTCCTTTTCCGTCATCCGTGAATTCCGCCGCGTTCCCGCCGCGGTCACGCATGCCCTGACGACGTGAATTCCCATGAGGAGACGAGTGCAATGACGACTGCCGCCACCACGGACACCGGACCCGGCCAGGGCTACGTCCCCGACATCACCGCGGAAACCGGCACCGACGAGCACGGACCCGGCCAGGACCGGCAGGGCCGGCTCGCCACCTCCGCCGACCTGTACCGCCGCTGGGAACGGCAGCAGTGGAGCGTCGCCGAGGTCAGGCCCGCCCGTGACGTGGAGCGCTGGAACGCCCTCACTCCGTTCATGCGGCAGCAGATGCTGGGCGCGCTGGCCGAACTGGAGGTCGGCGAGGTCGCGGTGACCCACACCCTCGGCACGCTGATCGACAGCCCGCCGACCGAGGACGACCGCATCTACCTGTGCACCCAGCTCGCCGACGAGGCCCGCCACGTGCGGTTCTTCCAGACCTACCTGGAGGACGCCTGCGGTATCGACCTCGACGCCGCGGAGGGTGGCGACCTGGAGGCGGCGGCCGACTACGCCAAGGTCTTCGCCCCCGAGCTCACCAGGGTCACCACGGAGGTCCGGCGCAGCGGCGACACCGAGTCCTGGTACCGCGCCCTGGTCTACTACCACCTGATCACCGAGGGCGTACTGGCCGCCACCGCGCTGCGCACCACCCGCTTCCTCGCCCGGCGGCTGCGGCTGGCCGCCCTGGAGGAGGGGCTCACCAACGTCACGCGGGACGAGTCGCGGCACGTCTCGTTCGGGCTGCGGGCCGCCGAGGACGGCGTGGCGCGCGGTTTCGGCCGGGTGGTCGAGGACGCCCACTTCGAGGCGATCGGGATGGCCGCCTGGGTGCTCATCGGCCCCGCCCGGCACAACCCCTCGCCCGCCATCCCCGCCGCGCTCGCCAGCCGGGCCGCGCAGTTGCAGGGTTCCGTCGACATCGGCGAGGAGCGGCTTGTCAAGCAACTGCGCCTGATCGGCCTGCCCGAACTGGCCGACCGCGCCCAGCGGGCCTGGCGCGAGGAGATCGGCAAGGCGCTGTCCGCCTACGAGGAGCGGTGGTCGGCGCCGCACCCGATCCGTGCCGCCGCGGCCCGCGCCGCCGCCCGGTGACCCACCCGTCAGTACCCCTCTCAGGAAAGTGAGTTCGGCATGTCCAACGAGTCCACGCGCGCCAAGGTCCGCGAGATCGTCGGCGAGATGAGCCCGAGCGGCAAGCGGGACGTCGCCCCTGCGGACCTCCTGGTGGAGGACCTCGGCTACGACTCCCTCGCCGTGATCGAGCTGTCGCTGCAGATCGAGTCCGCCTTCGGTCTCAGCTCCATGAGCCAGGGGACGGTGCCCGACATCACCACCGTCCAGGACGTCGAGGAGCTGGTCGTACAGGCCCTCGCCACCCCCATCGACGCCGCGTGAGCGCCGCCGTGACCCCGACGAAGGAACGCGCCGACCGGCACTGCCTGGCGAAGGAGGCGGCGGCGGAGCTGCTGCGCCCCGCACCCTGGCAGCGGTTCGCCGTGATGGGCGACAGCTTCGCCCAGGGTGTGGGCGGCCCGTGCCCCGGCTACGCCGACGTGCCCTGGCCCGAGCGGGTCGCGGGCGCCCTGCGGGCCACCCGGCCCGGCCTGGAGTACCTCAACACCGGCGAGACGGGGCTGCGCACCGCCCAGGTGCGCGAGACCCAGCTGGAGCGGGTGCTGGCGTTCCGCCCCGACCTGGTGAACGTCGCCACCGGCGGCAACGACCTCTTCGTGCCGGAGCCCGACCTGGCCGCGGTCGAGGCCGACCTCGACGCCATCTACCGCGCGCTGCACGAGCAGAAGGCGCACATCTTCGCGTTCACGGTCGCCGACATCTTCGACGCCTTCCCCGAACTGGCCGAGTTCCGCACCAGGATCGCCGCGCTGAACGAGCGGATCAGGGCGGTGGCCGGCCGCTACGACGCCACCGTCGTGGAGATGGAGCGGCATCCGGTCCGGAACGAGCCCACGCTGATGAGCGGGGACGGGATCCACTTCTCGATGCACGGGCACGCGGTGCTCGCGTCCGAGATCATCCGCAACCTCGCGCAGGACATCGCGTGACCGGGCCCGCCGCCTCGGTCGCCGGCGCCGACTACGTCGTGGTCGGCGCCGGCTCGGCCGGCTGCGTCCTCGCCGCGCGGCTCAGCGAGGACCCCTCGGTGCGGGTCGTCCTCGTCGAGGCGGGCGGACCCGACCGCAAGGCGGAGATCAGCATCCCGGCCGCGTTCCCCAAGCTGTTCGGCACGGAGTACGACTGGGCCTTCTCCACCGCCCCCCAGCCGGCCCTGAGCGGCCGTGAGGTCTTCTGGCCGAGGGGCAGGACCCTGGGCGGTTCCTCCTCGCTCAACGCCCAGATCTGGACGCGCGGTCACCGCGCGGACTACGACGGCTGGGCTGCCGCCGGCCTCACCGGCTGGGGCTTCACCGAGGTGGAGCCGTACTTCCGGCGGGCCGAGGCGACCCTGGGCGTCCGGCACCTGCGCGATCCCAACCCGACCACCGCCGACTTCCTCGCCGCCTGCGCCAAGGCGGGCGTCCCCCCGATGGGCGACACCGAGTGGACGGCTCCCGAGGGCTGCGGACCGATCCGCGTCACCCAGCGCAACGGCCGCCGCTGGAGCACCGCCGACGCCTATCTGCGCCCGGCCCTCGGCCGGGACAACCTGACCGTCCTCACCGCGGGGCACGCCCGGCGGGTCGTGCTCGACGGGACCCGCGCGACCGGCGTCGAGGTCGCCACCCCGGAGGGCGTACGGACGGTGGCGGCGGCGCGCGAGGTGATCCTCGCCGCGGGCGCCGTGGGCAGCCCGCACCTGCTCATGCTGTCCGGCGTCGGCGACCCGGAACAGCTGCGCGCGCACGGCGTCCCGGTCGCCGTGGAACTGCCGGCCGTGGGCCGGGGGCTGAGCGACCACCTCTTCGCGCCGCTCGCGCTGGCCGCCCGCGAACCGGTCTCGCCGGGCATCGGCGACCAGGGCGAGGACGTGATGCAGTACTTCCGCCACCGCACCGGGAAGCTGAGCTCCAACCTCGCCGAGGCCGTGGTCTGGCTGCGCACCGACGAGCGGTCGGCTGCCCCGGACGTCGAACTGCTGTGGATGCCCGTGCCGTTCCTCGACCACGGGCGCGGCGACCCCGGGCACGGGGTGACGCTCAGCGTCGTCCTGCTGCAGCCCGAGAGCCGCGGCCGGATCACGCTGCGGTCCGCCGACCCGGCCGCGGCACCCCTGATCGACCCCGGCTACCTGACCGACCCGGGCGGGGCCGACCTGGCCACGCTGACCGCGGGCGTCCGCCGGGCCCAGGACATCCTCCGCCGGGAACCGCTGGCGCCGTGGCTCGGGGAGCCGCTGGTCGCCGGGGTCCTGGACGATTCCGCCGACGCCGTGGCCGCCCTCGTGCGACGCCACGCGGAGACGCTCTACCACCCCGTGGGCACCTGCCGCATGGGGGCGGACGAGGCGTCGGTCGTGGATCCCCTGTTCTGCGTGCGGGGGACCGCGGGACTGCGCGTCGTCGATGCCAGCGCACTTCCTGTTGTCCCCCGCGCGCACACCCACGCCCCGACCGTGATGCTCGCCGAGCGCGCGGCCGACCTGCTGCGCACCGCCTGATCCGAGCCCGACGAACCGAGAGGCACTCCGCCATGACCGTGGACCACCGGACGCTGTTCGGCGCCCTGCTCGCCGACGACGACTTCACCGCCAAGCTGAAGGACCGCGGGCTCTCGCTGTTCTTCGTCCAGCCCGAGCCCGCCGCCGCCGTCTTCGTCTCCTCCGACGGCGTGGTGACGGGCGAGCCGCCCTTCCCCCCCACCCTGCGCTTCGAAATGGGGCCGGACACCGCCCACGAGGTGTGGAGCGGCCGGCTGCCGCTGATGAACGCCGTGGTGGAGCGCCGGCTGACCATCAAGGGCCCGGTCGCCCAGGTCCGGCAGCTGGCCGACCTGCTGCCGGCGGTGGCCGCCACATACGCGGAGCTGTCCGCCTGACCCCGTCCGAGACGCGTTCGACCACCGTACGACATCGATGAAAGGCATGACCGCCATGACCGCCGCCGTCAGCACCGGCATCGTGACCAACGCGCCGACCCTGTCCGACGCGGCCGCCCTCAGTGCGGCCGCCATGCCCTCCCTGTTCACGCTGCCGCCCGAGGTGGAGCGGCTGCGCGACGAGGTCCGCGAGTTCGCGCGCACCGTCGTCAAGCCCCGGGTGCTCGACAACGACCTCGCGCCGCACGGCGACTTCGACTGGGAGATCGTCCGCAAGGGCCACGAGCTGGGGCTGCTGCGGATGACCCTGCCCCGGGAGTTCGGCGGCCGCGGCGTGGGGGTGCTCGGGGTCGCCGTCGCCCTGGAGGAGCTGGCCGCCGTCTGCGCCAGCACCGCGCTGGTCTTCGGCGCGTCGCTGCTCGGCCAGAGCAGCGTGCTCGCCTCCGGCGACCCCGGCCTCCAGGCCCGGTTCATCCCCGGGTTCCTCGGCGCCGAGCCGGTGCTCGCCTGCAACGCCATCACCGAGGAGGTGGCCGGCTGCGACCTGCTCATCCCGGAGAACTCCCCGCACGCGCAGGAGGTGACGACCGCCCGCCGGGAGGGCGACGGCTACGTCCTCAACGGCATCAAGCGGTTCATCACCAACGGCAAGGTCGCGCAGTGGTGCACCGTCTTCGCCAACCTCGAGGGACATCCCGGGGCGGACGGCCTGACCACCTTCGTCGTCCCGCTGGACAGCGAGGGCGTGACCCGCGGCCCGGTCGCGGACAAGATGGGCTACCGCGCCTGCCTCGGCACCACCCTGGTCTTCGAGGACGTCCGTGTGCCCGCCGCGAACGTGGTGCACGGCGAGGGCAACGGCTGGAACTTCCTCACCATGCAGTCCAACCAGGCCCGCACCACCGTCGCCGCGATCTCCACCGGTGTCGCCCGGGGCGCGTTCGAGATCGCCAAGCAGTGGTGCGGCGAGCGCGTCCAGGCCGGGGTGCCGCTGTACCGCCACCAGTTCAGCGCGCGGAAGCTCGCCGACATGTCCGTGAAGATCGACGCCGCCCGGCTGCTCTACCTCCAGGCCGCCCACCAGGCCGACAACATGCTGCCCGCCCCCACCTACGGCCCGGCCGCCGCCAAGCTCTACGCGGACCGGATCGCCATCGAGGTGGCCGAGGAGGCCATGTCGATGCTCGGCGCCCGCGGCTACTGCCGGGAGTACGACGTCGAGAAGTTCGTCCGCGAGTCCTTCGGGGCCCGCATCTACGAGGGCACCCCCGAGGTCCTCGCGCTGGCCGTCACGGGCGCGCTCTACGGCCACCGCGCCTGATCCACGATCCGGCCGAGGGAGCCATCGCGATGGAGCAGACACTCGAACGGGCCCGGAGCACCGACGTCTACGCCTCCGAGGTGCAGATGGTGCACAGCCTGACCAGTTTCACGGGGCTCGCCGCCCAGGTGCCCGCGGAGAGCCTCCTGTACCACTGCGAGCGGCCCGGCGGCCCGACCGTCCTCGCCGTGCGCAACGACGGGCTGCCGGAGCCGTACCGCCACGGCATCTACGGCTTCCGGCTCGCCCAGTACCTGCGCCTGAGGTTCGCCAGCGCGGATCTCGCCTTCCGGCGCTCGCTGGTGACCGAACCCCACGGCGGCCACCGGAACGAGATCCACGTGCTCGCCCTCGACGGGCCGAGCGGCGCGATCCTGCGCTATCTCTCGCTGGTCGGCTCGACCGACCCGGTGCCCCTGCGCCTCAAGGACCCCGCACGGTCGCTCTTCCCGTGCGAGGTCGCCCACGGGGTCAATCTCTTCGAGCACGTGGAGTGCGACGGCGACCTCGACACCAGCCGCGTGTGGGAGGTCAAGCGGCTGGTCCACCGTGCTGAGCAGAATCGTTCCAGCGCCCACGCGCGGCTCCGCCTGACGCTGGAGCTGATGCTCGGCTTCTACACCGCGCTGGGCCGGATCGAGCCGGCCCCCGAGGTGCTCGTGGGGGACGGCGAGGAGGGCGTCGCCATCCGCAGGCTGCTGCGCAGCCTGAAGGACATCACGGTGCTGGAGGGCACCCGGCCCTCGCTGCCCGCCGACGACCTGATGTTCCCGCTCTACACGCAGCGCGACGTGGTGAAGCCCTTCGTGGCGCGGGCTCCGCACGGCGAGGAACTGCAGCGACTGATCCGACACATCGACCGCGCCCTGACCGACCGCAATCCGCTGGACGCCCTCAAGGGCCTGGTGGAGACGGTCGGCGGCCGCCTGCGGAGGGTTCACGTATGACCGGCATCCACACGACCGCGCCCGTCCCGGCCGTCGCCGCGACCGGCGCCATGGGGACGGACGGCGCCCCCGACGCGTTCTACGCCGCGTTCACCGAACGCAACCGCGGCCTGATCCCGGACGCCGCGCAGCGGGCGCTGCGGACGGCCGTGGTGCTCGTCGCGGGCTGCGGATCGACGGGCGGGGCGGCCGTCGATCCGCTGACCCGGCTGGGCGTGCAGCGCTTCGTCCTCGCCGAGCCCGGCGCGTACGAGCTGAACAACCTCAACCGGCAGCACGCGGCGCACGCCGACATCGGCCGCAACAAGGCCGAGGTGGCCGCCGAGCGCGTCCGCGCGGTCAACCCGCACGCGGTCGCCGAGGTGCGCCCGGAGGGGATCCGGCCGGAGAACGTGGCGGCGCTGCTGGCCGGTTGCGACATCGTCGTCGACGGCGTCGACGTGACCACCCCGGAGGGCTGGCGCGCCAAGTACGCCCTGCACGCCGAGGCGGCCGCCCAGGGCCGGCCCGTCGTCTCCGGCTACGACATGTCCGGCACCCAGTACATCCGCTACTACGACTACCGCCTCGGGCTGCCGCCGCTGGCCGGCGAGGTCACCGCGGAGCAGGTCGCCTCCGAGTCGGTGTGGGAGCTGCTGCTGCGGATCGTGCCGCGCGAGCTGGTGCCCGAGGACCTGCTGGCCGATGTGCGCGCCCACCGCGACGAGCCGGACTACAGCGTTCCGCAGCTGGTCTACACCTCGCTGCTCTTCGGAGTCCTGACGGCCCGTTACGTCGTCGAGGTGCTGGCCGGCCGTCCCGTCCGCGAGGCGCTGTCGCTGGACGTCCACCAGATTGTCCGACCGCAGTCCTAGGAGGAAGAAATGACGTCCGAACTGCTCAAGCCCGATCTCAAGGCCGATCCGGTCGCCCGCCAGACGAAGAAGGCGGCCCAGCTGCTCATCGCGTCCGCCCGGCACTCGTACGACCCCCTGGTGGACATCGACTGGGACGCGCCGCTCGTCGAGGGCAAGTGGTTCCTCGCGGAGAAGCGTTGCTCGCTCTACGGCACCGAGCTGTGGGACTCGCTCGGCGCCGAGCAGCGGATGCTGCTCAGCCGTGAGGAACTGGCCGCCTCGGTCGCCGTCGGGGTGTGGACCGAGCACGTCCTGCTCCACCTGGTCTCCCGGTACGTCTACAAGCGCGACGTGTCGACCCCGCAGGTGCAGTTCGCCCTGACGGAGGTCGCGGACGAGGTCCGGCACATGATCATGTTCGCCAAGCTGGTGGAGAAGATCGGGGCCGAGATCTACCCGACGCCGCCGAAGACCCTGCGGAGCGGGCTGCTGCTCAAGACCTTCGCGCCGGTGCCGGCGCTGTGGGCGCTGATCCTGCTCACCGAGGAGTTCTTCGACCGCTTCCAGCGCGAGCAGTCGGGGGACGAGACCATCCAGCCCGTCGTGCGCGCGGTCGCCCGCATCCACGTGGTGGAGGAGGCCCGGCACATCTCCTTCGCCCGCACCGAGCTCGAGCGGTTCGTGCCCACCCTGTCCAAGGCCCGGCTCGGCGCCCTGCGCCGGCTGCTCGCGGGGATCGTCGCCGGCATGCGCAAGGACCGCTACAACCCGCTGATGTACCAGCGGGCCGGACTCGACCCCAAGACCGCGATCGCGGCGGCCCGCGCCAACCCCCACAACATCGAGAACGCGAAGTACGGGGGTCAGCGGATCGCCGCGTACTACCACCAGATAGGGCTGATCGGCGGCCCCACGGAGAAGGTCTGGCGCGAGGCCGGCTGGCTGTCGTGACCGCCCACGGCCCCGAGCCCGACCACGCCCACGCCCACGCCCACGCCCACGCCCACGCCCACGCCCACGACGAGGACGGCTACGCGGGACCGGCCACCCTGCTGGTGGACGGCCGGACCCTCGACGTCGAGATCCGGCTGACCGGCTGCTTCCAGCCCCTCGACGGCCGCTACCACTGGTACGGCCGGCTGGCCCCCGACGCGCGGCTGTCCGCGCTGGTGGACGGCCGGCCGGTCCCGGTCACCGTGTGCACCCCGCACGGCCGGGCCGAGGGCGAGCTCCGCGACCGCGACCTGTGGCAGCGGATGCGGGTCGAGGGCACCAGTACGCCCCCGTTCACCGCCATGGCCATGCCCAGCCCCGAGAACTGACCCGCGAGAACCTCCAGGGAGCCGCACCATGTGCTTCGACGCCGACTCCGCGCCTCCGGTGCCCCACGGGCCGCAGGCCCTCGCCCGGGACCACCGGATCACGCTCACCGCCCGGGACGGAACCCGCTTCGCCGCCTTCGAGGCCGTACCGGAGGACCCCTCCGGCCTCGGCGTCGTCATCCTGCCCGATGTGCGCGGGCTCTACCGCTTCTACATCGAGCTGGCCCGGCGCTTCGCCGAGAACGGCCACCACGCGGTGGTCGTGGACTACTACGGCCGCACCGCGGGGGTGGGCGAGCGGGGGACGGACTTCCCGGTGAACGAGCACATGGTGCGGCTGACGCCGCGCGGCCTGTACGACGACCTCTCCGCCGCGGTGGCGCACCTGCGCTCCCCCGAGGGCGGCGAGCGGCGCCGGATCGTCACCGCCGGCTTCTGCATCGGGGGCCGGCTGGCCGTCCTCGCGGGCACGGAGAGGGCGGGCCACGGCCTCGCCGGGACGGTGGGCTTCTACTGCTGGCCCGCCCCGGGCCCGGACGGCGCGCCCGGCCCCACCCAGCGGGCGGGTGAGCTGACCGCCCCGGTGCTCGCGCTGATGGCGGGCGACGACCCCGGCATCCCGCAGGGCCACGTCGACGCCTTCGAGCGCGCCCTCGCCGAGGCGGGGATCGAGCACGAGGTGGTCAGCTACCCCGGCGCCCCGCACAGCTTCTTCGACGTGAAGCAGGGCGACCACGTCGAGGCGTCGGCCGACGCCTGGCGCAGGGTGCTGGCCTTCACCGGGCGCGCGGCCGCCGGGTGAGGGACGGCCGCCGCGCAACGCGAAGAGCCCGTCCGATCGCGGCGATCGGACGGGCTCCCGTCACACTGTGGAAGTGGAGCTACGGGGATTCGAACCCCGGACCTCTTGCATGCCATGCAAGCGCTCTACCAACTGAGCTATAGCCCCGCGCTGTCGTTTCCCCGGGTTCCCCCGGCGACCTGGCATACATTACACGGCCCTGGGGGCGGTTCGCCAAATCCATTCCTGGCCGTCGCGACAGGGCTCCCGGTACTGTCGGCTGACCCCCTCACCGACCGAGAGCGGAGCAGGCCGCCGTGACCGCGACACAGCCCAGGGCCACCGCCGAGAACGCGCCCCGGAGCCTCCCGGCGCGGCGGGCCGTCCTCATTGCGGCACTCGCCTGCCTGGTCTCCTTCACGGCCTTCTGGGCCGCCCAACGCGCCGCACACGTCTCGATGATCGACCTCACCGTCTACCGCGCCGAGGGCTGGACGGTGCGCAACGGCGGGGACCTCTACGCGATGCGCGTCACCCACGCACAGTTGCCCAACACCTACCCGCCGTTCGCGGCGCTGCTCTTCACGCCGCTGACGCTGCTCGGCACCGGCGCCTGCCGGATCGCGGCGACCCTGCTCAACCTGGGCCTGCTGGTGGCGCTCTGCCATCTGTCGCTCCGGCTGGCCGCACTGCCGCGACGGCTCCCCCCGGCGGCGGCCGCGCTCGGCGTGGCGGCGGCCGCCGTGTGGTGCGAGCCGGTGTGGACGACGCTCCGGTACGGGCAGATCAACCTGCTGCTCGCGGTCCTGGTGCTGTGGGACCTCACCCGGCGCGGGAGCCGGGCGGCCGGGATCGGCATCGGCATCGCCGCGGGGATCAAGCTGACCCCGCTGCTGTTCGTGGTCTTCCTGGCCGTCGGCGGAGCGGCGGTGGCCTGGCGGCGGCGCGCGCGGTGGAACCCATGGCTGCGGCAGGCCGCCGTGGCGTGCGTCACCTTCGCCGCGACCGTGGGCCTTTCCGCGCTCGTACTGCCGCGCGACTCGGGGCGCTTCTGGGGCGGGGTCGTCTTCTCCGCCGACCGCGCCGGCAAGGCCGAGGACACCGCCAACCAGTCCCTGCGGGGGGTGCTCGCGCGGGCGCTGCACACCGGCGACCCGGGCGGCTGGTGGCTCGTCGCGGCCGCTCTCGCGGCCTGCGCGGGCCTGGCCGTCGCCACGGCGCACCTGCGGGCCGGGGAGCACGCCTGGGCGGTGCTGTCCTGCGCCGTGACGGGCCTCCTGGTCAGCCCCGTCTCCTGGTCGCACCACTGGGTGTGGGCGGTCCCCCTGGTCGTGTTCCTCGCCGGACGTGCCCCGCGCAGCCGCCGTCCCGCGCTCTGGTGGGGCGGCACCGCGCTGTACGGCCTGCTCTTCTGCTCGTACGCGCTGTGGCTCACGCCGCACGGCGACGGGGTCGCACGTCCCGAACTCCACCAGTCCGTGCCCCAGATGGCCCTGTCGGCGGTCTACCCGGCCGCCGGGGCGGCGTTCCTGTGCCTCGCGGCGGCCGTCGCGTGGCGCGGCCGGGGGAACCGCGCCACGGCCCCCGCCTGAGGCGCCCGGCCCGGGGCCGCCGACCCCCAACAGGCCGACCGGAAAGGCCGCTTCCCGCTGCCCCGGCGGTTCACCGGCGCCCGCCCGCGGCACGGCGGGGCGAACGCGAAGATCCCGCCTCCCCTGGGGGGAGACGGGATCCGATGCGACTGTGGAGCTACGGGGATTCGAACCCCGGACCTCTTGCATGCCATGCAAGCGCTCTACCAACTGAGCTATAGCCCCGCTGTCCTCGGGCTTTCCGCCCGGCGAACGAGAAGAAGCTTAGCCGGTCAGGGCCGGATTCCTGAAATCGGCTGCGCCCCGGCCCCGCCCCGGCTCCCGGCCCCGTCAGTCGTCGTCGCCGAGCACCGGCTCGGGCAGGGTCCCGGCGTTGTGCTCCAGCAGCCGCCAGCCGCGGGCGCCCTCACCGAGGACCGACCAGCAGGTGTTGGACAGCCCGCCGAGCGCCTCCCAGCTGCGCGGGTCCAGCCCGAGGAGCCGGCCGATGGTGGTGCGGATGGCGCCGCCGTGGCTGACGACGACCAGCACACCGCCGTCGGGCAGCTTGTCGGCCGCCGCGAGCACCACCGGGGCGGCCCGGTCGGCCACCTCGGTCTCCAGCTCGCCGCCGCCGCGCCGCACGGGCTCGCCGCGCTTCCAGGCCGCGTACTCCTCGCCGTACCGCTCGGTGATCTCCTCGTGGGTCAGGCCCTGCCACACGCCCGCGTAGGTCTCCCGAAGCCCCTCGTCGTACGAGATGTCCAGCTCCGTGACGGCGGCCAGCTCGGCGGCGGTGTCGGCGGCGCGCTGCAGGTCGGAGGAGACGATCGCGTCCGGCTGCAGCGCGGCCAGCAACCGGGCGGCGCGCTTGGCCTGCGCGACGCCGGTCGAGGTCAGCGGGATGTCCGTGGAGCCCTGGAAGCGGCCCTCCACGTTCCAGGAGGTCTGCCCGTGCCGCCAGAAGACGACACGGCGGCCGCGACCGCGCGTGTGGCCGTTCAGATCAGCTCTCCGTCCTCGTCGGCGGCCGCGGTGGCGCGGGCGTGCTCCTCGGCCTTGCCGCGGGTGGCGACGGCGTCCTTGGGGAGCTCCAGCTCGGGGCAGTCCTTCCAGAGCCGCTCCAGCGCGTAGAAGACCCGCTCCTCCGAGTGCTGGACGTGCACCACGATGTCGACGTAGTCGAGCAGGACCCAGCGCCCCTCGCGCTCGCCCTCACGGCGCACCGGCTTGACGCCGAGCTCCTCCTGCAGCCGCTCCTCGACCTCGTCGACGATGGCCTTCACCTGGCGGTCGTTGGGCGCGGAGGCCAGCAGGAACGCGTCGGTGATGGAGAGGACGTCGCTGACGTCGTAGGCGATGATGTCGTGCGCGAGCTTGTCGGCGGCCGCTTGGGCGGCGGTCTGAATGAGCTCGATGGAGCGGTCCGTGGCGGTCACAGGTAAGGCTTTCCGGTCGGGGACGTCGTACGTCCAGGGTCTCACGGACCGCGCTCGGTCCCCGACCGGTTATGGACCGCCCCCGGTCAGGTCTTCTCCGGCGGGCTGTAGTCCTGGCCCAGGACGACCGTGATGTCGGCGTTGGAGGCCACGCCGCCCTTCTTGGCGGCCTTGGCGGACAGGCCCAGCGTCTTGGCCAGCTCCTCCGCGTTCGTCTTCTGGCCGGCGTCGGCGTACAGGACCTGCGAGGTGGCCTGGGTGTCCGCGGTGGCGCCGGAGACGAAGGTGTAGCCGCCGCCGACGATCTGCACCTGGGCCTCGCCGGTGTTGGCGGCGACGCCGGTGGCGTTGCGCAGGGTGACCCGGGGGATGCCGTCGGAGTCGGTGTTGGTGACGGTGCCGCCGAGCACCTTCTTGACCACGTCCTCGGTGGCCTTCTCGCTCAGCGTGCCGTCGGGCTCCACCGGCAGCGTCTCGGTGGTGTAGTCGCCGCCCTTGGCCTCCTCCGACAGGGCCGCGAGGCTGCTGCCGAGGTCCTTCTCGGTCAGCGGGGGCTCGATGACCTGGTTGAGCCCCTCGACGGTCTTGGTCGCCAGGTCCGGGTCGCTGTACATCTTCTTCAGCACGGCCTGGACGACCTGCCCGAAGCGGGCCAGCTGCTTGTCGGGCCCCTCGCCCGGTCCCCGGTAGATGGCGTACGCGACGGCGGCCTGGCCGCCCAGCTCCTGCTGCTTGCCGGGCTTGACGAGGGTCTTGCCGTCCTGCTTCTTGCCTGCCTTCACCGTGGCGTCGGTGTCGACGAGGACTCCGCCGAGGGACTCGACGAGGTTGTCCAGGTACGGGGTGTCCAGCCGCCAGGTACCGCTGATCTTGGTGCCGAGCAGGCCTTCCAGCGCCTCACGGGTGGGGGCGGAACCGTTCTCCACGACGGACTTGCCGAGCGTGGTGCTGCCGCCGTCGTCGCTGCTCACGGCGAGCGAGTTCGGCAGCAGGACGGTGGTGCCCTTCTTGGTGGTCGAGTTGCTGACCAGCAGCGCGGTCGAGGTCGCCTCGCTGCCGACCGGGCGCAGGTGCAGCACGATGACGTCGCGCTTCTGGCCGCCCGCGGCCTGCTGGGCGGTCCCGGAGTCCGCGCCGAGGCCGGGGATCTTGCCGGCCTTCCACAGGTAGCCGACGCCACCGACGGCGGCCAGCACCAGGACGACGACCGCGGCGACCACGCGGTTGCGGCCGCGGCGCCTGGCCTCCTCGCGCCGCTCGGTGCGGGACTCGGTGAACTTCAGCCAGTCGATGACCTCTTCCGACTCCTCGGTCTCCTCGTCGACGAAGGAGAACTGGCCGGTGTGGTAGTCGGCTTCGGCCGCGGCGGAGCGGCCGGCGGCGGGCCGGGCCGGCGGCTCCTCGTAGGCGGGCTGCCGCTGGGCCGGAGGGGCCTGCGGCGGGGTCTGCGGGGGTGCCGGCGGCTGCTGTCCGTACTGCTGCTGCTCGTAGTACGGCTCCTGGTACTGCGGCTGCTGCGGGATCCACCCCTGGTACTGCTGCGTCTGCTGGGGCTGTTGGGGGTGCTGGGGTTGCTGCTGCGGCGGCTGCGGTTGCTGGTACTGCTGCTGCTGCTCCTGCGGGTAGTACGGCTGCCCGGAGTACCCCTGCCGGTCCTGGTAGGACTGCTGCTGGCCGGTCTGCTCACCGGCCTGCTGGGCGTACGGGTCGTACTGCCCGTACTCGTTGCCGTAACCGTTTGCGTAGTCGCCCGGCTGCTGTGCGTAGGGGTCTTCTCCGTAGGGGTCCTGACCGCCCCGCTCGGGTGTTCCCTCGGCGTATTGCCATCGGGGGTAGTCGTTCACTGGGGACCCCTCCAGTTGCCGATCAGCCGCTGATCACTTACCGGTACAGCCTGCGTTTGTCGATATAGCGAACGACGCCGTCGGGCACGAGGTACCAGACCGGCTCCCCCTTGGCGACCCGCTGACGGCAGTCGGTCGAGGAGATCGCCAGGGCGGGCACCTCCACCAGGGAGACCCCGCCGGCCGGGAAGCCGGGGTCGGACAGGGTGTGCCCGGGGCGGGTGACGCCGATGAAGTGCGCCAGCGAGAACAGCTCCTCGGCCTTGCGCCAGGAGAAGATCTGGGCCAGCGCGTCCGCACCCGTGATGAAGAACAGCTCCGCCTCGGGGTGCTCGGCCCGCAGGTCGCGGAGCGTGTCGATGGTGTACGTGCGGCCACCGCGCTCGATGTCACTGCGGCTGACCGAGAACTGCGGGTTCGACGCGGTGGCGATCACCGTCATCAGGTAGCGGTCCTCGGCCGCCGACACCTTCTGCTCGCTCTTCTGCCAGGGCCGGCCGGTGGGCACGAAGACCACTTCGTCCAGCTGGAAAAGGTGCGCCACCTCGCTGGCCGCCACGAGGTGGCCGTGGTGGATGGGATCGAACGTCCCACCCATCACACCGATTCGCTCCTTCATGCGGATAGACCCTACCCGCATCGCCTGATCGAGCTCAGCGGTCGCGGTTGAAGCGGGTGGTGATGAAGAGCAGCAGCAGCAGCGCGAACAGCGCGCCGCCGCCCGTGAGGTAGGGGCTCAGGCTCTCGTGGTTGCCGCCGCCCTCGCCCTCGGCGAGCGTGGTCAGAACGGCGGCGGTCGCGTAGGAGGTCATTCGGCTGTCCCTTGGTGGCTTCGGGGTCCGTCGACGGGCGGAGGACTCGGCAACATCGTACGGGCGGCCGGGGTGGAACTTCGCGGTGGCTCCGCGCGTCCTCACTAGGTACCCAACGGCCGAACAGGGGGGCGGGGACATATGTCCGGTCCGAACGATTCGAGTGGTGCGAGCGGCGGCGCGAACGACGGGGAGCGGCTGCCCGGACGCAACCGGCGGCGCTTCGAGGGCATCTCCTCGCGCGCGTACGAACACCCGGCGGACCGTTCCGCCCTGGTGGCACTGCGCAAGCTGAGCGGCTTCGACACCGTCTTCAAGGCGCTCAGCGGCCTGCTGCCGGAGCGCTCGCTGCGGCTGCTGTTCCTCTCGGACTCGGTGCGCGTCGGCGACCAGCAGTTCGCGCACCTCAACGACATGCTGCGGGACGCCTGCTACATCCTCGACCTGCCCAAGGTCCCGGCGATGTACGTGACCCAGGACCCGCAGCCCAACGCGATGTGCATCGGGCTGGACGAGCCCATCATCGTCGTGACCACCGGGCTGGTGGAGCTGCTGGACGAGGAGGAGATGCGGGCCGTCGTGGGCCACGAGGTCGGCCACGCGCTGTCCGGCCACTCCGTCTACCGCACGATCCTGCTCTTCCTGACCGGCCTGGCGCTGCGGGTGGCGTGGATACCGCTCGGCAACCTCGCGATCATGGCGATCGTCACCGCACTGCGCGAGTGGTTCCGCAAGTCGGAGCTCTCCGCGGACCGTGCCGGACTCCTGGTCGGCCAGGACCTGCAGGCCTCGATGCGCGGCCTGATGAAGATCGCCGGCGGCAACCACCTGCACGAGATGAACGTGGACGCCTTCCTGAAGCAGGCCGAGGAGTACGAGGAGTCCGGCGACCTGCGCGACTCCGTGCTGAAGATCCTCAACGTCCTGCCGCGCAGCCACCCGTTCACCACGGTGCGGGCCGCGGAGCTGAAGAAGTGGGCCGCGAGCCGCGACCACCAGCGCATCATGGACGGCCACTACCCGCGGCGCAGCGAGGACAAGGACACCTCGGTCTACGACTCGTTCAAGGAATCCGCGAGCCACTACGCCGAAACGGTGAAGACGAGCAAGGACCCGCTCATGAAGCTGCTCTCCGACATCGGGTCGGGGGCCGGAGACGTCGGCGGCCGGCTGCGCGACCGCTTCACCGGGACGCCGGGCTCGGGCTCCGGCCCGTCGGGGCGCCCGCCGAAGGACTCGCAGGACCCGCCGCCGGAGGGCTGATCGCCGGTCCGGCCGCCGGGGCCGGGGCGAGCACCCCGCACACCGAGCTGATCTCGTGGTGGTGGTCGTAGGGGTCGACCCCGGGCTGCACCGGCGGCCGCTGCCCGGCCAGCAGCGGCAGGAAGTGCGCCACGGGGGCGGTCACGCAGGACAGCGGCCCGGCCTCGACGGCGGCCTGCAGCAGTTCCACGTGCTTGTCGCGCAGGTCGGCGCGGTCGAAGCGCAGCCGCAGCTCGCGCCGCACGGTGAACAGCGAGGCCTGGCCGCTGCCCCCGGTGGCGGCCTGCACGGCGTAGACCAGGGTGTGGTCCGTGACGACCTCCAGGGCCCCCTCCCCCGCCTCGGCCACGGTCATGGTTCCGCGCACCTTGACCTCGTCATCGGCGAGGGCGACGCGGGTGGGGTCGAAGCGCACCAGCCAGCCGGTCGCCGCGTGGCGCCCGTCGTCGGCGGGCCGCTCCAGGCTGCGGTCGAACTGGTCGAGCTGCCCGGGGTCCAGCATGGTGCGCACCGTGCGGATGTCCCCGCCGGTCAGCGCGTCGGGATCGGCGGAGGAGGCGACCAGGTAGTCCTTGGCGGAGACCAGGGCCTGCATGACCTGGCTCTCGCTGAAGTGCGCGGTGCGGCGCGCCGGCGGCAGCGCGTACCCGGTCGCGCCGGCCCGGTAGTGCTCGGCGCGCTGCCCGGCGAACGGCCGGGCCCGGTCCACGGCGGCCACCGCGGCCGTGGGGGCGAGCGGCAGCAGGGTGATCTGCAGCGACTGCGCCACGGGAGGGGCGGGCTGGTCGTAGGGATTGCGTATGCCCAGGTAGACGGCGGTGCCGAAGGCCACGGCGATCAGGAGGACGAGGACCAGGGCCTGGCGCGGGGCGCCGCCGCGGGCCCAGAGCCGGCGGGTGCGCACCGAGCGGGCCGATCCGTCCAGCCGCTCCCGCGCGGAGAACTCCTGTATCCGGGCAGCGCGGACGAACGATTCGTCGAAGACGACGGATCGGTACTCGTCCTCACCACCTCCCGGGGAGCCCTCGGGGTTCCCCTCCGGTGGGTCTCCAGGCCCGGCCATACAACAAGCGTAGGTCTGTCAGGGCCCTTTAAAACGTCCTGGTACGAGACAAGTTCGAGAGGCGTTCAGGGGGTGTGGCTGACCGCCACCGGGGGTAGCGACGGGGCTCCGATCCGGCCGGTCGGGGAGGGCGGTACGGAGGGCTGGCGGGCCCCTCCGGCGCCCCGGTAGACCGCCGCGAAGGTCAGGGCGACGACGCCGATGCCCATCACCACGGCGAGCACCCACGCCACGGTCCGGTGCCAGCGGCCGTGCCCCCGGTACGGGCGGCGCTGGGCGTAGAGGTCCTCGTACTCCTCGTCCTCCGCGGAGTGCTCGGCCTCCTCCCGGGCGTACGGACCGCCGCCGTCCTCCCCGCCCAGCACACGTGGACGGGACGCCTCGGCCTCGGCCTGTGCCGTGGCGGCGGCGAGCATGCGCTCGTGGGCGCTCGGTTCATGGAAGGCGGCCGCCCGTATGAAGGCCTCGTCGAGCACCACGGACGCGAATTCGTCATCCGCGCCACCGTGGTCCTCGCCGTCCGGGAACGGCTTGCCCCCCAGTTCGTCCGGCACCCGTCCAGAATAGGGCCGATGACGCGGATTGGGCAGGCCGCTCGGAAACTCCGTCCGTCCGCCGGGGCGGGTCAGCCCCGGACGTGGCCGTCCCCGGTGTAGACGTACTTGGTCGAGGTCAGCTCCGGAAGGCCCATCGGCCCCCGGGCGTGCAGCTTCTGGGTGGAGATGCCGATCTCCGCGCCGAAGCCGAACTGCCCGCCGTCGGTGAACCGGGTCGAGGCGTTGACGGCGACGGCCGCGGAATCCACCAACCGGGTGAACCTGCGGGCGGCCGGCTGCGAGGTGGTGACGATGGCCTCGGTGTGCCCGGAGGACCACAGCCGGATGTGCTGCACGGCGGCGTCCAGCGAGTCCACCACGGCGGCGGCGATGTCGTAGCTCAGGTACTCCGTCTCCCAGTCCTCCGCGGTGGCCGGGACGACGGTGGCCTTGGTGCCGCTCTTCTCGGCCAGTTCCCGCACCCGCTCGTCGGCGTGCACGGTGACCCCGGCCCCGGCCAGCGCGTCCAGGGCGCGCGGCAGGAAGTCGGCGGCGATGTCCCGGTGCACCAGCAGCGTCTCGGCGGCGTTGCACACGCTCGGGCGCTGCGCCTTGGAGTTGAGCAGGACCGCGACGGCCGTGTCGAGGTCGGCCTGCGCGTCCACGTACACATGGCAGTTGCCGGTGCCGGTCTCGATCACCGGGACGATGGACTCCTCGACCACCGTCTTGATGAGGGAGGCGCCGCCGCGCGGGATGAGCACGTCGACCATGCCGCGGGCGCGCATCAGCTCGCGCACCGACTCCCGGCTCTCCCCCGGCACCAACTGGACGGCGTCGGCGGGCAGTCCGGCGCCGCCGACCGCGTCGCGCACCACCGTCACCAGCGCGGAGTTGGAGTGGAACGCGGAGGAGGAGCCGCGCAGCAGCACCGCGTTGCCGGACTTCAGGCACAACGAGGCCGCGTCCACGGTGACGTTGGGCCGGGCCTCGTAGATGATGCCGACCACGCCCAGCGGCACGCGGATCTGGCGCAGGTCCAGCCCGTTGGGCAGCGTGGAGCCGCGCACCACCTCGCCGACCGGGTCGGGCAGGCCGGCCACGTCCCGCACGTCGGAGGCGATGGCGCGGACCCGCTCGGGGGTCAGTGTCAGCCGGTCCACGATCGCCTCGTCGGTGCCCGCCCCACGGGCGCGGGCGACGTCCTCGGCGTTGGCCTCGACGATCTCCCGCGTGCGGACGACCAGGGCGTCGGCGATGGCCAGCAGCGCGTCGTCCTTCACCGAGCGCGGCAGCGGCGCGAGGTCTTCGGCGGCCGCACGGGCGCGGTAGGCGGCCTGCAGCACCGGGCTCTTCGGCCACGGCGAGGGCAGGGAGGCGGCGAGGTCGTCGTTGCTGTGGCTGCGGCTGCTCATAGCGGCCAGGGTACGGCGTGGGCGCCGGCCGGCGGGGCGGCTTTCCGGCGGGTGAGACCGTGCCGCGCACGGCGGCCGGGCCGGTGCGGCTCAGTAGGGGTGCACGCCGACGGGCGCCGCCGGGGGCGGTCCGTAACCCTCCGCGAGGCGCTGGTGGTAGGTGCCGCGGTCGATGACCTCCAGGCCCACCGTCTCCCAGGGCGGCAGATTGGCGGAGGAGCGGTGCTCGCCCCACAGCCGCAGCGCGATCGCGGCGGCGTCGTGCAGGTCGCGGGCCTCCTCCCAGTACCGGATCTCGGCGTGGTCGGCCGCGTACCGGCTGGTCAGCAGGAAGGGGTGGTCGTTCGCGAGCTGCTCCAGCGCGCGCCGCACCTCGGCGAGCGGGGCCTCGGGCCCGGAGACGCTGAGCGTCACGTGCCAGAGCCGGGACACGGGGCGCTCCCGCGCCGGCGGGGCGGTGTCGTCGCTCGTCACGCTCACCAGTGTCCGCTCCGCCGTCCCTCGGGACGACGATGCCCCTGGGCGCCCTCGTCTCACCGGCGGCCTCCCTGTCGTCCCTGTCGTCGCGTCCCTGGCCGGATTCCGTGCTCCGCCCTCAAAGTCCAGCAGCCCGGGCGCGGGCGCGGGGCGGTTTTCACGAAGTAACCACGAAGGAGGTCCGCCTCAGTGGTGCAGGAGTACGAGGTCGTCCCGGTGCACGACCTCGCGCTCGTAGGCGGGGCCGAGCTCCCGCGCCAGTTCGCGGGTCGAGCGCCCGAGCAGCCGGGGCAGCTCCTTGGCGTCGAAGTTCACCAGGCCCCGCGCGACGGCGTGGCCGGAGGTGTCGCGCAGTTCGACCGGGTCGCCGGCGGTGAAGTGGCCCTCGACCGCCGCGATGCCGGCCGGCAGCAGTGAGGTGCGGCGCTTGACGACCGCCTGCACGGCGCCGTCGTCCAGGATCAGCGCGCCGAGCGGGGTGGAGGCGTGGGCCAGCCACAGCAGCCGGTCGGCGGAGCGCTTGCCCGTGGCGTGGAAGACGGTGCCGGTCCGCCGTCCGGCCAGGGCGTCCGCGGCCTGCGAGGCGGAGGTGAGGACGACCGGGATGCCGGCGCCGGCGGCGATCCGGGCGGCCTCGACCTTGGTGACCATGCCCCCGGTGCCGACGCCGGCCTTGCCCGCGCTGCCGATGGAGACGCCCTCCAGGTCCCGCGGCCCGTGCACCTCCTCGATGCGCGAGGTGCCCGGGAGGGCGGGGTCGCCGTCGTAGAGCCCGTCGACGTCGGAGAGCAGGACGAGCAGGTCGGCGCGGACCAGGTGGGCGACGAGGGCGGCGAGGCGGTCGTTGTCGCCGAAGCGGATCTCGTCGGTGGCCACCGTGTCGTTCTCGTTCACGATCGGCATGGCGCCCATGGCGAGCAGCTTGTCCAGCGTGCGGTAGGCGTTGCGGTAGTGCGCCCGGCGGCTCATGTCGTCGGAGGTGAGCAGCACCTGGCCGACCCGTACGCCGTACCGGGCGAAGGAGGCCGTGTAGCGGGCGACGAGCAGACCCTGGCCGACGCTGGCGGCGGCCTGCTGCCGCGCCAGGTCCCGGGGCCGCCGGGTGAGCCCGAGCGGTGCCAGGCCGGCGGCGATGGCGCCGGAGGAGACCAGGACGACCTCCTTGGCGGCCGCGCCCTCCTGGGTCCCGCGCGCCTTGGCCAGCACGTCCACGAGGGCGTCCACCCGGTCGGCGTCCAGGCCCCCGGCCGCCGTCGTCAGCGACGACGACCCGACCTTGACCACGACCCGCCGGGCCTCCGCCACGTCCTGCCTCGCGCTCGCCACGTCCGTCCCTTCCCTCTCCCGGCTTCGCAATCTACGGCAGTCGGGCGACCCGGCGCCGCCGCCTTCCACCCACCGGACCGGGAGTGGGACGCGCGGACCGGGGCAGGTGCGTGGGAAACCTGTACGCGGGGCCTGACGGAGAGGTAGGAAGTTCCCATAACACGACTCTTCGATTCGTAATCGTTCAGGTCGGACATCGCCGATCAATGGGAACGATTTGCCACTGGAATCGAACAGGGGGCAGCGTGCACGTGAACGGCGGCCCGCGGCCCCGGACGGAGTGTGCACGCCTGCGCTCCGCTGCGGTTCCGTCGGGCCAGCGCACGTACGACGATGGGAAGTTGCTGCTGTGAAACGTGCCATGGGGAGCGGGCCGGAGGTCCACCAGTTCGGCCTCCTGCTGGTCCAGGCCTGCGCCTTGATCGCCCAGGCCGCGGGCGTGGTCCTGCCGAACGCGTACCTGCTGGCCGGCGCCGCGGCGGTGGGCTACGTCGCCGACGTCTGCCTGTACTCGGGGCAGCGACCTCCGACCCGGGTCCTCGGCCTGCTCCAGGCGGAGGCGATCACCCGTCAGTCACTGCGCGACCTGCTGCTCGTCATCGGACTGCTGCGCCTGGACCACCCGGCGTCGACGTGGTTCCACCTCGTGTGCCTGGCCGGCCTGCTGTACGTCCACGGCGCGCACATCGGGCTCCAGGCGGGAACGATCCTGGTGCAGCGCGCCCGGCGGCTGCCCGTCATCACCCGGAACATCGACACCTCCGAACTGCCGCTGCCCGCACCGCCCCCGGCCCTGATCACCCGTCAGCCCGGACTGCGGCTGCTGCTCATCGGGCTCCCCGCGACCACCGGGCTCACCGTCACCGCGGCGACCGGCACCAACGTCTTCGCCGCCGACGGAATCCTGCTGTCCGCGGTCCTGGCCTCCGTGGCCCTCGCGGTGCTCGGCCGGTCCCTGCTGCCGGGCCGGCGCCCGCCGCGGCAGGACGAGGTCCTCGAGTGGTTCGACCGCTGGCTGGAGCGCTACCAGCCCACGGTCGGCATGTACTTCTCCGGCAGCGCCAACTCCGCGTATCAGGCCAACATGTGGCTGTCCGCCCTGGCCCAGATGGACGGCCGGCCGGTCATCGTGCTGCGCGAGCGGACGATGGTGCAGCGCATCGGCCCCACCGACGTCCCCATCGTGTGCCTCCCGAAGGTCGCCCACCTGCTGCGGCTGAACGACTCCAGCCTCAAGGTGATGATCCACCCGGCCAACGCGGCCAAGACCTCCCAGGTGCTGCGCATCCCGACGATCATGCACGCCTTCGTCAACCACGGCGAGAGCGACAAGCTGTCCAGCTGCAACCCGTACGCCAAGGCCTACGACGAGGTCTGGGTGGCCGGCCCCGCGGCCCGCGAGCGCTACGCCCTGGCCTCGGTCGGCGTGGCGGACGAGGACGTCACGGAGGTCGGCCGTCCCCAGCTGGCGGGCATCCTGCCGTACGGTGGGCCGCCCGCGCCCGGTGACCCGGTCACGGTGCTCTACGCGCCGACCTGGGAGGGCTGGACCGAGGACCCGGGCAACACCTCGATCGTGCTGGCCGGGGAAGCCCTCGTCAGCCGGCTGCTGGCCGAACCCGGCGTCCGCCTGGTCTACCGGCCGCATCCGCTCACCGGCACCGTGGACCCGCGGGCGGGTGCCGCCCACCGGCGGATCGTCGCGCTGATCGAGAAGGCCAACCACGAGCGTCCCCCGGCCCCGCCCCTGCCCGCGCAGCGCGAGCTGCTCCACCGCATGGAGCGCGAGCTGGGCCGGCTGACCGACGCCTGGTCGCTGACCGACGCCGACGACCTGGAGCGCATGGCGGACCGCGGCAGGACGCAGGACGGGAGCATCGCCGAGGCCGTGCAGCGGGCGACCCTCTCGTGGGAGACGGCGTACTGGTCGGTGCACCCCGCCGAGGAGCACCAGGTGATCGTCGATGAGCGCCCCGGCCTCTACTCCTGCTTCAACCACTGCGACGTGCTGATCACCGACGTGTCGAGCGTGATCTCCGAGTTCCTGATGAGCGGCAAGCCCTACGCCGTGACCAACACCACCGACCTGACCGAGGCCGGGTTCCGCAAGGCGTTCCCCACCGTCCGGGCCGGGACCGTGCTCACCCCCGACGCGGCGGGTCTCGGCGAACTGCTGGCCGTCGTGCGCGGCAAGGCGGAGGACACCCTGGCAGCGGCCCGTCTGGACCTGAAGGGGCACCTGCTGGGCCCGGCCGCGCCGCCTTCCTCCGAGCGCTTCCGGGACGCGGTGCAGGCGCTCGCCGCCCGGGCCGACGAACGACGCGCCAGGACGGCCGGCGGCACCGCGCAGGCGGTACCGAAGCAGCGCGCCAACGCCCTGTGAGCAGTGGCGACGCAACGGACGGGGCCTCCGGCCGAGCGCTGCCGCTCGGCCGGAGGCCCCGTCCGTCAGGTCGCGGGGTCAGCCCCGGGCCGACTCCGGGTGGCGCAGGCACCAGCCCGCCCAGGCGGACGCGACCATCTCGCGCACCTCGTGGCGGGCCGTCCAGCCCAGCTCCTCCTCGATCCGCGAGGCGGAGGCGACGACACGGGCAGGGTCGCCGGGGCGGCGCTCGATGACCTGAGGCGTCGCGTCGGTGCGGCCGGTGACCGAGCCGATGATGCCCACCATCTCGGCGACCGAGACGCCCTCGCCACGGCCGATGTTCAGCACCAGGGCGGCGGTCGGGTCCTCCGCCAGCCGGCGCGCGGCGGCGACGTGGGCCGACGCGATGTCCTCGACGTGGATGAAGTCACGGATGCAGGTGCCGTCGGCGGTCTCGTAGTCGTCACCGAAGATCAGCGGCGGCTTGTCCTGGGAAAGCCGCTCGAAGACCATCGGCACGAGGTTGAAGATCCCGGCGTCACCCAGCTCGGGGGTGGCCGCGCCGGCCACGTTGAAGTAGCGCAGGCAGGCGGTGGCGATGCCGTGGGCAGCACCCGTCGCCCGGACCATCCACTCGCCGACGAGCTTGGTCTCCCCGTACGGGCTCATGGGCGCGCACGGGGTCTCCTCGGTCACCAGGTCGACGTCGGGCATCCCGTAGACCGCGGCGGAGGACGAGAACAGGAAGCTGGTCACCCCCGCGCGCACCGCGGCCTCCAGGACGGTCTGCAGGCCCTGGACGTTCTCCCGGTAGTAGTAGAGCGGACGCTCCACCGACTCCCCGACCTGCTTCTTCGCCGCGATGTGCACGATGCCGCGCACCGAGTGCTCCCGCAGCACCCGGTCGAGCAGCTCCGCGTCGAGTACGGAGCCCTTCTCCAGGTGCACGCCGGCGGGCAGCCGCTGCGGGTCGCCGGTGCTCAGATCGTCCACGACCACGACCTGCTCGCCGCCGTCGACCATCGCCTTCACCACGTGCGAGCCGATGTAGCCGGCGCCGCCGGTGATCAGCCACGTCATCGTTCTCATCCTCTCCACAGGCCCTTCAGGACCGTCCGTCAGGAGCGGCCGGCCTTCGCGCCGAGCCGGTTCACCGCGTCGTACACGCGGGCACAGTTGTCCCTGTCCCGGTGGACGAAGAACGAGTTCACCCGCTCGCGGTACGGACTGCTCACCTCGAACCGACCGTCGATGGCGGCGATGATCTCGTCGACCGCGTCGTCGACCGTGTGGCAGACGGGGCCGAAGCCGTCCTCGGTGAGGTTGTAGTAACCGCGCCGGTAGTGCTGGGTGTAGAACTCTTCCTCGTCGTAGGGCACGTAGACCACGGGCTTGCCCATGTAGGCGACGTCGAAGAAGACCGACGAGTAGTCCGTGACCAGGAGGGAGCACTCCCTCATGGCCTCCTGGACACCGCGCTTGGTCTGGTCGGCGACCTCGATGCTCGGGTGGTCCACCTGGAAGTGCCGCAGGTAGGGGCGGATCTCGTAGTGCGGGTAGAACTCCAGCCGCACGCCGGAGCGCTCGAGCGCCCCGCGCAGTCGCTCGTCGGCGAGCAGCCGCGAGTAGAAGCGGAAGTACTCGGAGGCCGCGAACTGCACCGTCGGGCGCCGACTGCGGTTGTAGGAGGGCACCACGATGTCACGCCGCCAGGTCGGCATCAGCAGGATCGTCAGACGGTCCGCCTCCGCGGGCTCCAGCTTGTCGAAGCGCGGGAAGCCGAGCGCGACGACCTCGTCCTTGCCGTAACCCATCTCGCGGGAGATGTAGTCGGCCTCGCTCTCCGCCACGGCCACGAAGAGGTCCACGTTGGTGAACTGACGGTGCGCCGACTGCGACACGTCGTTGTACGTCACTCCGTGCTGCAGGAACACCCGGCGGTAGTGGAGCAGGTCGCCGAAGCGGCGCAGGAACTCCGGCTTGGAGATGTTGGGGGGCGCGAGGTAGGCCTCGAGGTCGTACGGCGAGATCAGCCGCGTCGCGTTGAGGAGGTACAGACGGTGCCGCAGCGTGCCGCGGGCCACGACGTTGCCGAAGGGCGCGACCTTGGCGCGGTCCGCCGCCTTGGCGTCGATCACGTAGTAGACGTTCCGCCGCGCGTGGTTCTCCCGCATGTACCGGAAGAAGTGGTAGCCGTTGTCCTGGGCGGTGTCGTGGCGCTCCCCGACCACCCAGATGTCCCTGCGGCCGAGGACGGGGCGGCTGATCCAGTAGAGCAGCCGCAGCAGCCACCCGGGCCGGCGCGCGAGGACGTCTGCCGTCTCGGACCACAGGCGGTTCAGGGAGTGGCCGATCCGCCGGACGGACCCGGCGCGGGCCACCTTAAGGCTCGGCGTGTTGTCCGCGCCGATGCCGACCTCGTAACGGAAGCGGCCGATCCGCTCGGTGCCCTTGGTACGGTGCGCCACGGGGCGCGCCGTCAAAGGGATGCCCACGGAGGCGTCGCCGTCGTGCACCCGGAGGGTGAGCGAGTAGGAGCCGCCCTTCAGCGCGGACAGGTCCGCGGGGGTCAGCACCGCGCGCCAGCCGCCGTGGAGGTCCTGGCGCTTGCGGGCGTGCCAGCGGTCCCTCCGGTAGACCTGGACCACCGGCACCGACACACGGTGCGAGGCGGTCTCCAGGTCCAGCGTGAGCTCGTTCTCCAGGAGCGGGGTGAGGTCGACGCCGCTCAGCTGCAGCAGACCCTCGACCTGCAGGTCGCCGTCGACCGGCCGGATCGACTCCAGAAGGGCGGCCCGCCCCTCGACCTGGAGGATCGTGGAGGGCTCGATGTCCCCCTCGAGCCGGCGGTGCACCGCCTCGCCGGTGATGAACAGCCGCGGCACGTACACCGGCGCGTCGCCGGGTGCGCAGAAGACCGACAGGCTGCCCGACTTCACGGCGTGGTGCAGCAGCCGGGAGCGCTCGGTCACTGCGTAGTCGAGGATCACGTCGTCCGGGATGTCCTTGTACAACGCGCGGACGTCCGCGTAGATCTCGGCCAGGCCCGCCCGGTTCAGCATCTTGGGCAGCGTGGTCATGCACGCCTCGAAGGAACCCGCGACGAAACGCTGCAGCAGCGCGCGGCTGCCCGCGTCGGCCGGCAGCGGGTCGGACAGCAGGGACGTGCACAGCGTCAGCAGCTGCCGGGCCTCGGAGAGCCGGTCACGGATCACCGGGGCCGCCTCGTCCCCGGACACGGCCGCGGCGGTGCCGTACACATGGGCGTCGACGAGCGCGATCCGCTCGGCCCGCAGGAGGGCGGAGACACCGAGGCGGACCCGGTCCGACCGCCCGTCGGGGCCCAGGTCGGCCGTCAGGCCGCGCAGCGTCCCGGCGCTGAACAGCTTGTTGGCGAGATCCGTGGCGAAGACCAGCTCCGGGGCGGCGGCGGCTCCCTCGAACACCTCCTGGCCCGTGCCGAAGTACTGCTTCCAGGCCACTTCGGGGGCGGTGTCCTCGGCGCGGGGGCCCCGGTCGAGGTCACCGAGCACGACGTCCGCCGAGTGCCGCGCGGCGACGGCGACCAGCCGGCCGAGTGCGCCCTCGGCGAGGACACCGGAACCGTCGAGGAAGATCACGTAGGGGGCGGTCGCCTGCTCCAGGACCGTTTCCGCGGAACTGCCCGCCGCGCCGTCGACGACGCTCACGTTGCCGTGCGCCGCCACGACGTCCGCGACGGCCCCGGCTCCGGTGCCCACGACCAGCACCTGCGCCCGGGGGAACTCGTCCTGGAGGACGACCGAGCTCAGGCAGGCGCGCAGCGCCTCCGGCTCCTCGCCGGCCGGGACGACCACCGTGACGGACGGGGACTGCGGTGCCACCGCTGCGGCCGGAGCCGGGCGCTCGCGCCACCAGCCCCAGTCCGCCTCGTGCACGCGCAGACGGGCGAAGCCCGCTCCGTCGAGGCCGGTGAAGCGACGCAGGGCGAGGTTGCCGCTGGCCGTCGTGTACGCCTCGAACCCGTTCTCGCTCAGCGTCCGGTTGAGGGCGCCGAGGTCCCGGCCGCGGACGCACACGGCGGTGGTGTGCTTGCGGTCCTTCCAGACGAGCTGGCACATCACGTTCACGGTTCCCTCTGCGGGGAACTCACCGACCAGCTCGTCGAGGGTCAGCGACGCCGTGTAGCCGATCGTCGAGGGGGTCACACGGACGTCGGCCACCCGGCCGATCGTCTTCTTCCCCAGTTCCTTGGAGCGGCTGAACAGGACCAGCTCCAGCTTGTCGCCCGCGGCCACGCGGCCGAACTGGTTGACGATCTCACCGGAGAAGGCGAGGGTGCGCCCCGTCAGGTCCAGCGAGACGGCCTGGTTGAACATCCGGGAACTCTCGAACCTCTCGTTCTCCAGTCCCAGCTCGGTCACGTCGAGGAAGGTACGGGCGCCCGGCAGGGAGAGGTGGCTGCCCG
Source organism: Streptomyces sp. NPDC059718 (assembly GCF_042733315.1). Classification (NCBI taxonomy): domain Bacteria; kingdom Bacillati; phylum Actinomycetota; class Actinomycetes; order Kitasatosporales; family Streptomycetaceae; genus Streptomyces; species Streptomyces sp. NPDC059718. Next base: position 176,857 of record NZ_JBHWGA010000003.1, on the reverse strand, counting down.
ACCAGTAGACGCGCCCGCCCTCCGTGTGCAGGTCCGTGGAGACGACACCGCGGCGCTGCTCGAAGTCGGCGACGGTGAGCGCCTCGGGGATCATCGTGTGGCGCAGGTAGAAGGCCCTCACCCGGTCCAGCGGCGCGCACAGGCCGTAGGCCTCCTCGTCGATGCCGCCGAGGTAGCCCGAGACCAGCCGGCCGAACTCCGCCAGGTAGGTCTCGTCTGCCTGGCGCAGTTCCTTCATGTAGAGCCGGACGTCGTGGCTGATGAACTTCGCGTCCTTGTAGAGCTTCAGCTCCCGGGCGTCGTTCTCCAGCAAATAGGCGTCCGCCATGCGGTGCACACGAACACGGTCGGATATGCTCCGGATCTCACCACGCCTATTCGTGATGGAAGCCGCGTCGCCCGTATCGGTCGCCTTGTCCTCCCAGATCCAGTGGTAAACCGGCTCCGCGAGAACGGATATCCCCCTGGCCCGGTGGTAGGACTTCACCGAGAAATATGTGTCCTCGTAGAACACGCCCTCCGGAAAGAAGACCTCGTTGTCCACCAGGAATTCACGGCGGTAGAGCTTGGCCGCGGCAATGGGGTCGTTCAGCAGCTCGGGCCATTCCGTGACGCTTGCCACGTGGCGGTCCGAGGTGTAGAGGGCGGGCTGCCAGGTCGTCATGGTGCCGCGCCCGAGGTTCACCCGCTCCGCACGCCCGGCGGTGATGTCCGCCCCGGTCCGCTCGGCACCGGCGAGGAGCAGCTCGCACGCCGTGGCGGGGATCTCGTCGTCGGAGTCGAGGAACATGACGTAGGTGCCGCGGGCGGCCCGGATGCCGTCGTTGCGCGGTGCGCCCACCCCGCCGCTGTTGCTCTCCCGGCGGATCAGGCGGAGTCCCGGGACGCGATCGGCGTAGTCCTCCACCACGTCACAGGTGGGGTCACCGGAGGCGTCGTCGACGACGACGACCTCGAAATCCTGGAATGTCTGGACCGCCAATGAGTCCAGGGTCCGTCCGACGGTCTCCGCCGCGTTATATGCGGGCACGATCACCGTGATCAATGGATGAGCGTCGCGCGGGGACATCAAGCCTCCATTTCAGGAACTTCTCACCGGGACACGGCTGGCCCCTGCTTTGGAAGCTCGTGACATCCCAAACCGTTGGAGACGAGTTCACACCTGCCACATGAACAGTGGGTGACAGGAGGACCGGCGGACCCCCGAACCACATACAATAGCCTGCCACCCCTCAGGGCCATCCCATCCTAAGTGCACAACGGTACAAATCGGACTGTGTCCTACGCCACATCCGCTGGGTCGTGCACGCATCTTGACATCGGCGGATCGCGGCGATTCAAGCCCCCCAAGGGACCATTGCCAGGGGCGGCCCCGCGTTCCCATTGCCCGCAGGCTGTATGGTATTTCAGGCGGATGCCTTGGATCAGCCGGGACCGCGGGTGCGACAGCCCCACCGGCGACAGCAACGGCGCTACTGCGTCAGCCGTCAAAGTGATCAGGCCGCGGAAGCGCCTGGATGCCCAATTCGCCTCGAAAGGGTCCTCTTTCATGGAAATACCGCCCCTCGCGGAAGTACGTCGCCTCACCGAGAAAAAGCGGGACGCCTGGTGGACCGTATTCCTGGTCGACCCGGTGGCGACGCCCTTGGTGCGCTGGACGGCCATGCGGACCCGTCTCACCCCGAACCAGATCACCTGGGGCGCGCTCCTGCTGGGCCTCGGGGCGGCGGCCTGCTTCGCGCTGGCCGACTGGAAGTGGCTGATCCTGGGCGCGGTCCTTTACCACTTCAGCTTCATCCTCGACTGCATGGACGGGAAGCTGGCGCGCCTCACCGGCAGGGGCTCGGAGTTCGGCGGCTGGCTGGACTACATCTTCGACCGCGTGCGCGTGGTGTGCTGCGCCGCCGCCCTCATGGGCGGCCAGTTCTACCGCACCGGTGACTCCATCTACATGTGGCTCGCCCTCGCCGTCATCTTCCTCGACGCGCTGCGGTACCTCGACGCCCTGCAGATCTTCAAGGTCCGCGCCAACATGCGGAAGAAGCTCGAGCTGCGCCAGTCCGAGGTGCACTCGAAGCAGTCCCTGCGGTTCATGGAGGACCTGCTCCGCGAGGAGGAGGCCGGCGACGAGACGCCGAAGGGCGTCGTCCCCGCCCAGCGCGCTGCCGTGCCCGCCACCACCCAGACGGTGACGGCCGACGCGGGCGCCCAGGGCGAGCCCGCCGACGGTCAGGCACCGGTCGTCGACCTCCAGCAGAGCTTCAAGAAGCGCTTCGCCTCCTACGGGGCCTTCCGCGACTTCCTGATCCGGCACCGCGTGCGGCCGCACCTCATCAGCGGCATCGAGTTCCAGATGGCGGTGTTCATCATCGCGCCGCTGACCGGCGCCGTCATCGGCACCACCATCGCCGCGGCCGTGCTGCTGCTGCTCTTCGAGTTCGCCATCATCTACAAGCTGCTGCTCTCCACCCGCGACTTCGAGCGTTTGATGGCCCGCCTCGACGAGGACGCCCGGTCGAACGCCGGTAACGACGGAACCGCGCCCCTGCACGCGTCCATGAGCTGACCCCACCCGCCTGCCGGCCCCTCGGAGGCCGGACGCACACGACAAGGGCCGGTCCCCCTCGATGAGGGGGACCGGCCCTTGTGCGTTGTCGCCGGGGCTCAGGATTCGAAGGGGTCGAAGCCCTCGAACTCCTCCTGTGCGTCGTCGCGTTCGGCGTCGCGGTCCTTGCGGCGCTGGGCGGCGGGGCGGGGCGCGTCGAACCGGTGGTCCTCGCCGCGCCGTCCGAGCATCTCCGCGCCGGCCGCCACCGTCGGCTCCCAGTCGAAGACCACGGCGTCGTCCTCGTCGCCGATGACGACCTCGTCGCCCTCGCGGGCGCCGGCCTTGACCAGTTGCTCCTCGACACCGAGGCGGGCGAGCCGGTCGGCGAGGTACCCGACGGCCTCGTCGTTGGCGAAGTCGGTCTGGCGCACCCAGCGTTCGGGCTTCTCGCCGCGGACGCGGTAGAAGCCGTCCTCGGCGGTGACGGTGAAGCCGGCGTCGTCCACGGCCTTGGGCCGGATGACGATGCGGGTGGCCTCCTGGACCGGCTGGGCCGCGCGCGCCTCGGCCACGATGCCGGCGAGGGCGTAGGACAGCTCGTTGAGGCCCTTGTGGGCCACCGCGGACACCTCGAAGACCCGGTAGCCGCGCGCCTCGAGGTCGGGGCGGACCATGTCGGCGAGGTCCTGGCCGTCGGGGATGTCGACCTTGTTGAGGACGACGATCCGCGGACGGTCCTCGAGACCGCCGTACGCCCGCAGTTCCGCCTCGATGACGTCGAGGTCGCTCAGCGGGTCACGCTCGGACTCCAGGGTGGCCGTGTCCAGGACGTGCACCAGGACGCTGCACCGCTCGACGTGCCGCAGGAACTCCAGGCCTAGGCCGCGTCCCTCGCTGGCGCCCGGGATGAGCCCGGGGACGTCGGCGACGGTGAAGACGGTCGAACCGGCCGTGACCACGCCCAGGTTGGGGACGAGCGTGGTGAAGGGGTAGTCCGCGATCTTCGGCTTGGCCGCCGAGAGCACGGAGATGAGCGAGGACTTGCCCGCGCTCGGGTAACCGACCAGCGCCACGTCGGCGACCGTCTTCAGCTCCAGGACGAGGTCCCGGCTCTGACCGGGCTCACCCAGCAGCGCGAACCCCGGGGCCTTGCGGCGCGCCGAGGCCAGCGCCGCGTTGCCGAGGCCGCCGCGGCCGCCCTGGCCCGCGATGAAGGTGGTGCCGTGGCCGACGAGGTCCGCGAGCACGTTGCCGTGCCCGTCCATGACGACGGTGCCGTCCGGGACGGGCAGGACCAGGTCCGTGCCCTCCTTGCCGGAACGGTTGCCGCCCTCGCCGGGCTTGCCGTTGGTGGCCTTGCGGTGCGGGTGGTGGTGGTACTCGATGAGCGTGGTGACCGACTGGTCGACGACCAGCGTCACATCGCCGCCACGGCCGCCGTTGCCGCCGTCCGGGCCGCCCAGCGGCTTGAACTTCTCCCGGTGCACGGAGGCGCAGCCATGGCCCCCGTTACCCGCGGCGACGTGCAGCTCGACGCGGTCCACGAAGGTGGTCATGCGGATGTTCCTCCAGATGCGTACGGGAATGTCTGTGGGTTAACGCGCCGAGGGCGGACCTGCTTCCCGGTCCGGGAAACAGGGTCCGCCCTCGGTGAAGTCGTATCGCGGCCGATCAGGCGACCGGGACGATGTTCACGACCTTGCGACCACGGCTGGTGCCGAACTCGACCGCACCGGCGGCGAGGGCGAACAGCGTGTCGTCCTTGCCACGGCCGACGCCCGAGCCGGGGTGGAAGTGGGTGCCGCGCTGGCGGACGATGATCTCACCGGCGTTCACGACCTGGCCGCCGAAGCGCTTGACGCCGAGCCGCTGGGCGTTGGAGTCGCGACCGTTCCGGGTGGACGATGCGCCCTTCTTGTGTGCCATCTCTCCTCAGTCCCTTACTTCGCAGCGGCGGGGATGCCGGTGATCTTCAGCGCCGTGTACTGCTGACGGTGACCCTGACGACGGCGGTAGCCGGTCTTGTTCTTGTACCGCAGGATGTCGATCTTCTGGCCCTTGTGGTGGTCCACGATCTCGGCCTGGACCTTGATCCCGGCCAGCACCCACGGGTCGCTGGTGACAGCGTCGCCGTCGACGACGAGGAGCGTCGAGAGCTCGACCGCGTCGCCAACCTTGCCAGTGGAAATCTTGTCAACCTCGACGATGTCGCCGACGGCCACCTTGTGCTGGCGGCCACCGCTGCGCACGATTGCGTACACGCGGAACTCACTCTCTCGCTCGGATCGTCACTCCTGACGCCAGCCGTCCCTGCGGTGCTGGGGGGCCTCTGCCGGCCGTGGCCGGTAGGAAGATGCTCAGGAATGGGCGTCAAAACGCCGAAGGTCAAGGTTACGGGGCGTCCCCGATGGGGTCAAACCGGGGCCTGCGCGACCCCGTACGCGCCGCGGGCCGTCCCCCGGTGGGGAACGGCCCGCGGACGGTGACCCGGGGTCAGGGCGCCTCGGTGGGCGCCTCGGCCGTGGCCTTGGCGGCGGCCTTCTTCGCCGTCGTCTTCTTGGCCACCGTCTTCTTGGTGGCGGTCTTCTTGGCGACCGTCTTCTTCGCGGCGGCCTTCTTCGCCGGTGCCTTCTTCGCGGCCGTCTTGCGCGCGGCCCGCTTCTTCGGCTCCGCCTGCCCGGCCTCGACGGCCTCCGTCCCCGCCTCGGCCGCCGGGGTCTCCTGCGGCTGCGCCTCGGTGCCGGGGACGACCACGACCGCGGCCTCCTCGCCGGCGGACGGCGCACCCGCGGGGGCGGACACCCTGCGCGTGGCACGACGGCGCACCGGCGCGGCCGGCGCCTGGACCTCCGCCACCGGCTCCGGCTCGGGGGCCGGGGCCGGAACGGCCGTCTCCGCAGCGGGGACGACCACGGTGGCGGCCTCACCGGCGGGGGCGCTCGGCGCGGTGGCCTTGCGGGTCGCCCGGCGCCGGCCGCGGACCGGTGCGGCGGGCTCCTGCGCCGCCTCGCCGGTGTCCACGACGGCGGGCGCCTCGGGGGCGGTGGCCGTCGCGGCCTCCGCCGCCTGGGGCTCGGTGACCGGGGCGACCGCCGGGACGACGGTGACGATCTCGGCCGTGGCGTCCGGAGAGCTCACCGGGGCGGTGACCCGCCGCGAGGCGCGCCGCCGGGAACGCCGGCCCGCCGCCGCCTCGGCCTCGGCCGGGCTGCCGTACCAGTCCTCGTCCCCGCCGACGGCAGGGACCAGCTCGGCCTCGGTGACCGCGACCGGCTCCAGCTCCGGAGCCTCCTCCGCGGCCTCCTCGGCCTCGGTGAGGGCGGCGGTCTCCGCGACCGCCGGCTCCTCCGCCGCGCCGCCGCGACGGCGCTTGCGCTTGCCGCCGCCACCGGCCGCCGTGGCCTGGTCCATGTGGACGATGACGCCGCGGCCGTTGCAGTGCACGCAGGTCTCGGAGAAGGACTCCAGCAGGCCCTGGCCGACCCGCTTGCGGGTCATCTGCACCAGGCCCAGCGAGGTGACCTCGGCCACCTGGTGCTTGGTGCGGTCCCGGCCCAGGCACTCCAGCAGCCGGCGCATGACGAGGTCGCGGTTGGACTCCAGCACCATGTCGATGAAGTCGATCACGATGATGCCGCCCAGGTCGCGCAGCCGCAGCTGGCGCACGATCTCCTCGGCCGCCTCCAGGTTGTTCCTGGTGACCGTCTCCTCAAGGTTGCCGCCCTGGCCGGTGAACTTGCCGGTGTTGACGTCGATGACGACCATCGCCTCGGTCCGGTCGATCACCAGCGAACCGCCGCTCGGCAGCCAGACCTTGCGGTCCAGCGCCTTCAGCAGCTGCTCGTCGATCCGGTACGTGGCGAAGACGTCGACCTCGGAGGTCCAGCGGCCCAGCCGCTCGGCCAGGTCCGGCGCGACGTGCGAGACGTAGCCGTGGATGGTCTCCCAGGCGGTGTCGCCGCTGACGATGACCTTGCCGAAGTCCTCGTTGAAGATGTCGCGGACGACCCGGACGGTCATGTCCGGCTCGCCGTAGAGCAGCGACGGGGCGTTGCCGCTCTTGGCCTTCTTCTGGATGTCCTCCCACTGCGACTGCAGCCGCTCGACGTCACGGCGCAGCTCGTCCTCGCTCGCGCCCTCGGCGGCGGTGCGCACGATGACGCCCGCGTCCTCGGGGACGATCTTCTTGAGGATCTGCTTCAGCCGGGCGCGCTCGGTGTCGGGCAGCTTGCGGCTGATGCCGGTCATCGAGCCCTCGGGCACGTAGACCAGGTAGCGGCCGGGCAGCGAGACCTGGCTGGTCAGGCGGGCGCCCTTGTGGCCGATCGGGTCCTTCGTGACCTGGACGAGCACCGACTGGCCGGACTTGAGGGCCGCCTCGATGCGCCGCGGGCCGTTGCCCATGCCCAGCGCCTCGAAGTTGACCTCACCGGCGTACAGCACCGCGTTGCGGCCCTTGCCGATGTCGACGAACGCGGCCTCCATGGACGGCAGCACGTTCTGGACCTTGCCCAGGTAGACGTTGCCGACGTACGAGGTGGCCTGCTCCTTGTTGACGTAGTGCTCGACGAGGACGCCGTCCTCCAGCACGCCGATCTGCGTCCGGTCGCCGTTCTCACGGACGACCATGACGCGCTCGACCGCCTCCCGGCGGGCCAGGAACTCGGCCTCGGTGATGATCGGCACACGGCGGCGGCCCTGCTCGCGGCCCTCGCGGCGCCGCTGCTTCTTGGCCTCCAGACGGGTGGAGCCCTTGATGGACTGCACCTCGTCGACCGGCTCCGCCGCCTTGCGAGGCTCACGGATCTTGACGACCGTGCGCTCCGGGGCGTCCTCGCCCAGGCCCTCCTCGGCCGTCCCCTCGCCACCACGGCGGCGACGACGGCGACGGCGGCGGCTGGTGCTGCTGCTCTCGGCGTCCTGGTCCTCGTCCTCGTCGGACTCGTCCCCGGACTCCTCGTCCTCGTCGGAGGTCTCCTCGTCCTCGGCGGCCTCGCCGCGACGACGACGACGGCCACCGCGACGGCGACGGCGGGACGTCCGCTCGCCCTCCTCGTGCTCGTCGGCCTCGGACTCCTCCGCCTCGGCCTCCGCCTCGTCCTCGTGGGCGGGCTCGGGCTCCTCGTCGGCGTGCTCCGTCACGGCCGTCTGCGCGGCCTCCACGGCCTCCGCGGGCTCCGCGGGCTCGCCACGGCGACGACGGCGGCGACGGCGCCCGGCGGTGCCGCCGGCGTACTCCTCGGCCTCGGCCCCGGCCTCGGGCTCCTCCTGCTCCTCGGTCTCCACGGGCTCCGCCGGCTGCCCGGCCTGCGCCTGGGCGGGGGCCTGGAACACCGGTGCTTGGAACACGGCCATGGGCGGCCGCACGACCCTGCGACGGCCTCGCGCCGGGGCGGGCTCCGCCTCGGGCTCGACCTCAGGGGCGGCCTCGGCCTCGGGGACCGCGGCGGGCTCGACGCCCTGCGCCTCCTGGACCTCGATGACGATCGTGTCCGCGGGGACGCCGAACGCCTCCGCGACGGCCGCGACCGCGGCGACGCGGGCCTCCTCGACGGTGTCGCCGTAGCCGCGGATCTCGTAGGCGTCCTCGACCTCGACGGCCCAGCCGGAACCGTCCGGGACGGCCTTGGCGGTGTAGGTGCGCCGCTCAGGGGCGGCGCCCTCGGCGGCCTCGTCCCCGGCCCGGGCCCCCGCCTCGTCACGCGGCGCGAGAGCGCCCGGCTTCAGACGGCGGGAGCCGTCGTCGGCGGCGAGGAAGGAGGCGGCCGGAGCGGTACGCCGCCGCGAACGGGTGGTCCTGGACTTCTCGGCCTGGGGCTTCTCGGCCCTGCCCCGCTTCGGCTTCTCCGCGGGCTCCTCCTGCAGGGCCTTCGCGGGCGCGTCGGCGGCGGCCGCGGCCACGTCCTCGGCCGGGGCCGGCTCGGGGGTGGTCACCTTGCGCGTGGCACGGCGCCGGCCACGGGCCGGAGCCGCAGGCTGCTCGGCCTGCTCCGCCCCGGGGGCGGCCTCGGCGTGCAGCGGCAGGTCGGCCTGGAGCTCCTTCGCCTGCGTGTCGGCGGCGGCCGCGGGGCCGGCCGTCTCCTCGCCGCCCGCGACCGGCTCGGGGCTGGTCACCTTGCGCGTGGCACGGCGCCGGGTACGGGCCGGAGCCGCAGGCTGCTCGGCCTGCTCGGTCCCCGGGGTCTCGGTGGCAGGGGTCTCGGTGGCAGGGGTCTCCGCGGCGGGGGCCTCAGGGGCGGCCGCAGGAGCGGTGGCCTTCCGCGTCGCGCGGCGACGCGCCGGAGCGGGGGCGGCCTCGGCCGCCTCCTCCTCGGCGGACCCGGCAGGCTGCGGCTCCGGGGCGGCGGACTTGCGGGTCGCCCGGCGCCGGGTACGCGCGGGGGCGGGTTCGGCCTCGGAATCGGCGGATGGGGCCTCGGCCGGTATGGCCGGCGGCTCGGCGGCCCCGGCGGGGGCGCCGGACGTCACGTCCTGACCGGCCTCGCCGGCCGCGGGCGGTCCCGCGGGGCGGCTGGCCGCGCGGCGACGGCGGCGCGGAGCGACCGTCGCCTCGGTGTCGGTGCCGCCGGAGGCGGCTTCGGTGGCGCCGTTCTCCGGCGCCTCGTTCGGCTCGTTGTGCTCGAGCATGCGGGCATTTCTCCCGTCACGCTCCCGGGCGCCGCGTCCTGGTCCGGTTCGCGGCGGTCCGCGTCCTCGCGGTTCCGCCGCCCGGGGGCGCGGGCGCCACACGGGAGCTGTCGTGTAGCTCGTCGGCACCGCCCTAACGGGCCGACGAAAGTCTCGTCTGATGCGTGCTGCCGGACCCGGGTCTCCCCAGATACATCGGCCGCACAACGACGACGGTCCTAGGCGGAACCCTCCGGCACCGTCGCGGCATCGCGGTCGGGCGCGAGCGGATCGGTCACCGTGCCGGTCTCCTCGTCGAGCGGCCCCTGCGCCAGCCTGGTCACCGCAGCGGGGACCGGCGGCGCGAGGTCGGCCACCGCACGGAGGCCGGACAGGACGTCGTCGGGTCGTACGGCGGGTGTCACATGCCGAACAACCAGCCGCAGTATCGCACAAGCTCCTGGCGTCGGCCTATCGGCACCCTGTTCGAACATACCGTCCTGGGCCCCGGCCACCTGCGGATCGACCGCTTCGAGCCGGGTGACGGCCTCGCGCGCGTCGAAAGTCCGCACGCCGTTCTTCGTCATGCGCTGGACCTCGACGGTCCCCGCGGCCAGGAAAGCGGCCACGGCCCGCTCGGCCGCGACGTGCTCCACACCGTCCAGCCGCAGCTGCCACACGGACGCCTCCAGCCGCTCGGCGAGCCCCGAGGCACGGGCCTCCACGGCCTCGACCACGTCGAGTCCGTCCGGCAGCGACTCGTCCAGCAGCAGGCGCAGCTTCTCCGGCTCACGGGCCTCGGAGAGCGCGATCTCCAGGTACTCGGCCTCGCTCGCGACGCCGGTGGGTGCGGCGTTGGCGTACGACACCTTCGGGTGCGGGGTGAAGCCCGCCGAGTACGCCATGGGCACCTCGGCGCGCCGCAGCGCCCGCTCGAATGCGCGCTGGAAGTCGCGGTGGCTGGTGAACCGGAGGCGGCCGCGCTTGGTGTAGCGCAGTCGGATGCGCTGCACCGCGGGTGCGGGCGGCGGGCCTTCGGGCTGTCGCTTGCCCAGTGTCGTTCAGTCCCTCGTACGTCTGGTCACCCCGGACGGGGTTGCTTGTGTCTTCCAGATTACTGGGGGTTCCGGCCTTCCGGTTCCCCACGGCGCCCGCCACGCTCCACCGGTCGCGGCGCGCCGGTCAACGCCCTCCGCAGATCGGCGCGCACCCCGCGCACGGTCTCCCGCACGGTGGCCAGCGCGTCGCGCACCACCCGGCCCGCCTCGGCCGCCGCCCGCCGCACCGGTCGCCACACGGGCAGCACGAGGGTGCGCCACACCCAGCCGGCCGGAACCACCAGAACCACGGTGACCAGCCACTTCAGCGCCCGCCCCACGGCCCGCGAGACGTACCCCGCCACACGCCAGCCCACCAGCAGGGCGTCCCGGACCTCCCGGGCGACCGGCACGAGCACCCTGCCCCACAGGAAGCGCAACGGGGCCACGACCACCCACCGCACCAGCCATCCCACCGCCACGGCCAGCGGCACCAGGACATGGCGGTACACCGCGACCACCGGAACCACCACGAGGACCCGGACCGCCCACCGGGCCAGCCACGCCGCCCCGGCGGCCAACGGCACCAGGACATGGGCGTACAGCGCCGCCAAGGGCACCACCAGCAGCACCCGTACCGCCCACACCGCCCCCGCGCCGGCCGCCCGCCCCAGCGGGACGAGCACGTACCGCCACAGCGCCACC
>NZ_JBHWGA010000003.1:152435-165864 GCF_042733315.1 Streptomyces sp. NPDC059718 | reverse complement strand
CCGCCAAGGGCACCACCAGCAGCACCCGTACCGCCCACACCGCCCCCGCGCCGGCCGCCCGCCCCAGCGGGACGAGCACGTACCGCCACAGCGCCACCACCGGAATCACGACCAGCACGGCGACCACCCACGCCACGGCGACCCCCACGGCCCGCCCGACCGGCACCAGCACGTACCGCCACAACGCCACCACCGGAACCACCACCAGGCAGTGGACCAGCCACACGACGGCACGCCCCAACGGCACCAGCACGCACCGCCACAACGCCACCGCCGGAACCACCACCACGTACCGGACCAGCCCCCGCACCACCCACACCCCGGCACGCCCCACCGGCACCAGCACGTACCGCCACAGCGCCACCGCGGGGGCGACCACCAGCACCCGGCCCAGCCATCCCCCGGCACGGCCCAGTGCCCGGCCCGCAACCCTCAGGGCGTCCCACGCCATGCGCAGCGGTAGGACCACCACCAGCGCGACGATCCGCGCCGGCATCCTGATCGCCACCGTCAGGCAGCCGTCCCCGTTCCCGCCGTACCCACCGGCGTCCCCCCGTTCCTGCATGCCCGAACGTTACGCCCGGAAGCACGCCTTCCCCCCGTCCGCCGGCATACGGGGTCAACCGCCGTGCGGCGACGCGGGTCTGACGGCCGTTCCGCTCCCCCGTACGCACGAAGGCCCCCCGCCGTCCGGCGGGGGGCCTCGTGTCCACGACGGGCTACTTCACGACGGTCAGCGGGAGCAGCTTCTTCCCCGTCGGACCGATCTGGATGTGGGTGTCCATCTGAGGACACACCCCACAATCGAAGCACGGCGTCCAGCGGCAGTCCTCGACCTCGGTCTCGTCGAGGGCGTCCTGCCAGTCCTCCCAGAGCCAGTCCTTGTCGAGGCCGGAGTCCAGGTGGTCCCAGGGCAGGACCTCCTCGTAGGTGCGCTCGCGCGTGGTGTACCAGGCGAGGTCGACGCCCTGCTCCGGGAGCGCCTTCTCGCACATGCGGATCCACCGGTCGTACGAGAAGTGCTCGCGCCATCCGTCGAAGCGGCCGCCGTCCTCGTAGACGGCGCGGATGACGGCGCCCACGCGGCGGTCGCCGCGGGAGAGCAGGCCCTCGATGATGCCCGGCTTGCCGTCGTGGTAGCGGAAGCCGATGTTGCGGCCGTACTTCCTGTCGCCGCGGATGGCGTCGCGCAGCTTCTCCAGGCGGGCGTCGGTCTCCTCGACGCCGAGCTGCGGGGCCCACTGGAAGGGGGTGTGCGGCTTGGGCACGAAGCCGCCGATCGACACCGTGGCGCGGATGTCGTTCTGGCCGGTGACCTCGCGCCCCTTCTGGATGACGTTCTTCGCCATGTCGGCGATCTGCAGGACGTCCTCGTCGGTCTCGGTGGGCAGACCGCACATGAAGTAGAGCTTCACCTGGCGCCAGCCGTTGCCGTAGGCGGTGGCGACGGTGCGGATCAGGTCCTCCTCCGAGACCATCTTGTTGATGACCTTGCGGATGCGCTCGGAGCCGCCCTCCGGGGCGAAGGTCAGACCCGAGCGGCGGCCGTTGCGGGTCAGCTCGTTGGCCAGGTCGATGTTGAAGGCGTCGACGCGGGTGGAGGGCAGGGACAGGCCGATCTTGTCCTCCGTGTAGCGGTCGGCGAGGCCCTTGGCGACGTCGGCGATCTCGGAGTGGTCGGCGGAGGACAGCGACAGCAGGCCGACCTCCTCGAAGCCGGTGGCCTTCAGGCCCTTGTCGACCATCTCGCCGATGCCGGTGATGCTGCGCTCGCGCACCGGGCGGGTGATCATGCCGGCCTGGCAGAAGCGGCAGCCGCGGGTGCAGCCGCGGAAGATCTCCACGGACATGCGCTCGTGGACCGTCTCCGCGAGCGGGACCAGCGGCTGCTTGGGGTACGGCCACTCGTCGAGGTCCATGACGGTGTGCTTGGACACCCGCCACGGCACGCCGGAGCGGTTGGGGACGACGCGGGCGATCCGGCCGTCGGCCAGGTACTCCACGTCGTAGAACTTCGGCACGTACACCCCGCCGGTGCGGGCCAGCCGGAACAGCAGCTCGTCGCGGCCGCCGGGGCGGCCCTCGGCCTTCCAGGCACGGATCACGTCGGTGATCTCCAGGACGGCCTGCTCGCCGTCGCCGATCACGGCGGCGTCCAGGAAGTCCGCGATGGGCTCCGGGTTGAAGGCCGCGTGGCCGCCGGCGAGCACGATCGGGTCGTCCTCGGTGCGGTCCCGGGCCTCCAGCGGGATGCCCGCGAGGTCCAGGGCCGTGAGCATGTTGGTGTAGCCGAGCTCCGTGGAGAAGCTGAGGCCGAAGACGTCGAAGGCCTTGACCGGGCGGTGCGCGTCCACGGTGAACTGCGGCACGCCGTGTTCGCGCATCAGTGCCTCGAGGTCCGGCCACACGCTGTAGGTGCGCTCGGCGAGGACCCCCTCGCGCTCGTTCAGCACCTCGTAGAGGATCATGACGCCCTGGTTGGGCAGCCCGACCTCGTAGGCGTCCGGGTACATCAGGGACCAACGGACGTCGCACTCGTCCCAGGGCTTGACGGTGGAGTTCAGTTCCCCGCCGACGTACTGGATCGGCTTCTGCACATGCGGCAGCAGGGCCTCGAGCTGGGGGAAGACCGACTCGACAGGCATCAGAGGTGTCTTTCGTGAGCTGGCAAGGGTGACCATTCAGCGTAACGCGTCACAGAGGGCTTCCCGGCCGCGTCCGCGCGGCCGCCGGGCGCTGCGGGACGCGGCGGCGCGGTGGTGGCCGTCCCGGGCCGGCTCAGCCGGCCAGCCTGCCGCGGTCGGCCTGGGGCCACTCCTTCGGGAGCTGCCGCTCGGCGGCGGCGGCGCGGTCGCGTTCCAGCTGGTAGAGCACGCCGTACGCGAAGGTGTCCTCGCCGGCCTCGCGGGCGTCCGAGGCGAGGCGGAGGACGGCGTCGCGGCAGATGACGCTGTCCTGGTGCTCGCCGAGGAGCTGCTGGACGGCCTTCATGCGCTGGGTGTGCTTCTTGGCGGGCTTGCGCAGGGCCGGGACGGCCCGGGCCGCCTCACTGCTGTAGCGGGCCCGTTTGGCGGCCTTGCGGGCGTCGTGGAGGACGAGGTCGCGCTCGTGGCCGGGTTCCATCTCCAGGGCCGACTCGACGCGGGTGCGCAGCCGCCGGTGGTCGCGGCGCACGGCCTTGGGGACGGCGTCGGCCGCGGGGGCCGCGGCCGCGCCGAGCAGGGGCGGGTCGGCGAGCAGTGACTCCAGGGTGTCCAGGAGCCGGAAGTAGCGCCTGCCGCCGAGTTCGCGCAGGAGTTCCTTGCGGGCGCCCTCGTGGACGGGGGCGTCGCCGCCGATGCGCGCGGTGAGGACCTCCGTGACGAGTTCCTCCGGCAGTTCGGCCTCGCGGTCGCGGAGGCGGTCGGCGAGGACCTCGCGGTCGCGTTCCAGGCCCAGCACCGCGGCGAGCCACTTCAGCTCCTCGCCGATGGGGTCGGTCGCCTCGCGGTCGAGTTCGCGGCGGAAGGATTTGAAGGCGCTGCGCAGCCGCCGGGTGGAGACCCGCATCTGGTGGACGGAGTCCGGCTCGTCGCGGCGGACCTCCGGGTCCCAGCCGGTGATCGCGGCGACCTGCTGGTGCACGTAGGCCAGGGCGGCGTCCCCGGCGGTGTCGGTGGAGGACGGCGGCTGCGGCGGCCCGGGTGCGTCGGCCAGGCGCTCGCCGAGGGCGCGGGCGAGCTTCGAGGGGGACTTCGAGCGCCGCAGGCCTGCCGCGCGGAGCCGCTTCTCGACGGCGTCGAGGAGGGCGGTGTCGCCGTCGATGAGTTCGGTCTCGACCTCGGTCCAGGCGGTCTCCGAGCCGTCGCCGTGGTCGAGGAGGGTGGCCCGGACGTGGTCGTGGGCGATCTCCACCAGGGGTGCGCCCCCGGCGTCGACGAGGTGCACCCGCTTGCGGGTGTTGCGCAGCCGGACGACCGGGACGAGTTCGCGGTCGCGGACGATCGCGGCGACCTCGGCGAGCAGGGACTTGGGGACCCTGGGGCCGCCCTTGCGGCCCTGTTTGCCGAGGGGCGCGTGCACCTCGGTGCGGGTGTCGGCCTGTGAGCTCGGCAGTTTCAGGTGCCAGCCGGCGTCGTCGCCGCCGGTGCGGCGCCGCAGTGTGATCTTGTGGGTGGCCAGCCGCAGGTCGGTGGTGTCGACGTAGACGGCGTCCAGTTCGGCCGGTTCCAGGACGCGTACCGCCGCGACCCCGGGCAGGCCTTCGAGGTCGGGCTCACCGGTCTGCTCGGCGGCTTCGTACTTGCGCTCGGTCTCCGCGACACGCTTCCCCATGTCAGGAACCTAATCGCGGGTTCGCCCGGCCGCAATGGTGCGTTCACCCGGTGGGCGGGATCAGGCCGACATGGGCCGCTTCATATGGATGGCCTGCAGCAGCCCGATGGCGATCCAGACCGCGAACATCGACGATCCGCCGTACGAGACGAACGGCAGCGGCAGACCCGCCACGGGCATGATGCCGAGGGTCATGCCGATGTTCTCGAAGGACTGGAAGGCGAACCAGGCGACGATGCCGGCCGCGATGATCGTTCCGTACAGGTCGGTGGCGTTCCGGGCGACGCGGCAGCCGCGCCACATGATCACGCCCAGCAGCACGATGATCAGGGCCGCCCCGACGAAGCCGAGCTCCTCCCCCGCCACGGTGAAGACGAAGTCGGTCTGCTGCTCGGGCACGAACTGCCCGGTGGTCTGGCTGCCGTCGAACAGGCCCTTGCCGAGCAGCCCGCCGGAGCCGATGGCGATGCGCGCCTGGTTGGTGTTGTAGCCGACGCCTGCGGGGTCGAGGGCGGGGTTGGCAAAGGCCGCGAAGCGGTCGATCTGGTACTGGTCCAGGACGCCGAGCTGCCAGACCGCGATGGCGCCGCCGGCGCCCGCCGTGATCAGGCCGAGGACCCAGCGGTTGGAGGCGCCGGAGGCCAGCAGCACGCCGAGCACGATGACCGCCATCACCATGACCGAGCCGAGGTCGGGCATCAGCATGACGATCGCCATCGGCAGTATGGCGAAGCCGAGCGACTGGGCGACCGTGCGGTGGTCGGGGAAGAGCCGGTCGCCCGCGTCGACGCGGGCGGACAGCATCATCGCCATCCCCAGGATGATGGTGATCTTGGTGAACTCGGACGGCTGCAGGGAGAAGCCGCCGCCCAGCACGATCCAGGCGTGCGCGCCGTTGACCGTGGACCCCAAAGGGGTGAGGACCGCGGTCACCAGCAGCACCGAGATGGCGTAGAGCACCGGCACCGCGCCCCGCAGCCGGCGGTGGCCCAGGGCCACGGTGCCGGCGGCGAGGGCGAAGCCGATCGCGGTGTTGAGGATGTGCCGCAGCAGGAAGTAGTACGGGTCCCCGTGGGTGAGCTCGGTGCGGTTGCGCGTGGCGGAGAACACCAGCGCCGTACCGATCAGGGACAGCGCGAGGGCGGCGCCGAGCAGCAGCCAGTCCATCCGGCGCAGTATCGAGTCCCGGGCCAGGAGCTTGCCCAGGGTGCCGCGTTCCGGGGTGAAGCGACGCATCGCGTAGCCGTGCGCGCTCATGACCAGTACCTCCTGCCCAGCAGGAGCTTCTCGGTGCGCTCCGGGGGCAGCGCGGCGGCGGCCAGCGCCGTGTCCCGCGGCGCGGAGGGCGCCTGCGGCACGTCGGCCCAGGAGGCCTTGGTGATCTTGATGGCGCCGTCGGAATCGATCTTCGGGAGCTTGCTCAAGGGGCGCGGGAGCAGCGCCTTCTTGTTGTCGATCGACCCGTCCTTCTGGACGCCGTACATGGCCTCGTAGATCTTGCGGACGGCCGGACCGGAACCACCGGAACCGGTACCACCCTGGGAGATCGTCATGACGATCGCGTAGTCCTTGCTGTACGTCGTGAACCACGACGTGGTCTGCTTGCCGGCGACCTCCGCGGTACCGGTCTTGGCGTGCAGGGCGATCCTGTCCTGCGGCCAGCCGCCGAACCGCCACGCGGCCGTACCGTGCGTGACGACGCCCTCCAGGGCCTCGTTGATGTACTTCAGCGTGTTCTTGGTGGCCGGCGCGTGCCCGTTCACCTTCGGCTTGATCCGGGTGACCTTCTTGCCGTCGGCGCTGATGATCGCCTTGCCGATGGTGGGCTGGTAGAGCGTGCCGCCGTTGGAGATGGCCGAGTAGATGTTGGCCATCTGGATCGGGGTGACGAGGGTGTCGCCCTGGCCGATGGCGTAGTTGACCGAGTCACCGGCGCGCATCACGTAGCCGTCGACGCAGTTCTCGCGCGCGATCTGGCTCGCGTAGTCCTGCTTGTCGCTCTTGGCGACCTTGCACCAGTAGTTCTTGTTGGCCTCGTAGTAGTCGCGCTTCCACTGCCGGTCCGGGATCCGGCCGGTCACCTCCGAGGGCAGGTCGATGCCGGTCACCGAGCCGAGGCCGTACTGCTTGGCGGTCTTGTAGAACCAGTCCTTGGGGTGCTTCTTGGGCTTGGTGCCGCCGTCCTTCAGCCACTGGTCGTACGACAGGCCGTAGAAGACGGTGTCGCAGGAGATCTCCAGGGCGTGGGCGAGGGTGATGGAGCCGGCGCTCTCCCCCTCGAAGTTGTTGAAGACCCGTCCGCCGATGGTCATCGACGACGGGCAGGGGTAGCGCCCGTTGATGTCGTAACCGGCCTGCACGGCGGCCGAGGTGGAGATCGCCTTGAAGGTCGAGCCGGGGGCCGACTGACCCTGTATGGCCCGGTTGAGCAGCGGGAAGTTGGACTTCTTGCCCGTCAGTTTGGCGTAGTCCTTGGCGGAGATGCCACCGACCCAGACGTTCGGGTCGTACGTGGGCGCGCTGGCCATCGCGATGACCTGGCCGGTGTGCACGTCCATGACGACGACCGCGCCGGAGTCCGCCTTGTAGAGGCTGCCGGTGACCTTGTCGAAGGTCTTCCGGGCGACCTTGATCGCCTCGTCGAGCTCCTTCTCGGCGACCCTCTGGACGCGGGCGTCGATGCTGGTGACCAGGTGGCTGCCGGGCTCCGCGGCGGTCTCGCCCGCCTTGCCGATGACCCGGCCGAGGTTGTCGACCTCGTAGCGGGTGACGCCGGCCTTGCCGCGCAGCTCGCTGTCGTAGGTGCGCTCCAGGCCGGAACGGCCGATCTGGTCCGAGCGCAGCAGGGACTGGCCCTTCTTCTCCGCGGTGGTCAGCTCGTCGTCCGTGACGGGCGAGAGGTAGCCGAGGACCTGGGAGGTGTTGGACCCGAACGGCGAGGTGTAGCGGCGCACCGCGGTGGGCTCGGCGGTGATGCCGGGGAAGTCCTCACGGCGCTCCATGATCTGCAGCGCCTGCTGGGTGGTGGCCTCGTCGGTGATCGGGATCGGCTGGTACGGCGAGCCGTTCCAGCACGGCTTGGGGGTCTGCGAGTCGCAGAGCCGGACCTTGCCCAGGACCTCTTCCGGCTTCATGTGCAGCACGCCGGCGAGCCGGGTCAGCACCGCCTTGCCGTCGTCCTTCTGCTTCAGCAGGTCGGTGCGGCTCGCGGAGACCACCAGCCGGGTCTCGTTGTCCGCGAGCGCCACGCCCTTGTCGTCCAGGATCGACCCGCGGACGGCGGGCGCGACGACCTCCTGGACGTTGTTGCTGTTGGCCTGCGCCGTGTACTCCTGGCCGTTGCGGATCTGCAGGAACCACAACCGCCCGCCGAGGGTGAACAGCAGGGACAGGACGAGGATCTGCAGGACCACCAGCCGGATCGTGACCCGCGGCGTCCGCCCCGTCTCGGGGATGTTGCTCACGCCGCCACTCCCGCTTCTCCGCCCGCTCGGCGCGACAGCGCGCGCTTCGTCGTCGGCCGCTGCCCGGCGGCCTCGCGTGCGTCGGTCACAACCGCCGCCCTCCCTTGGCGACGCTCCCCACCCTGCCCAGAAGGCTCGAGCGCTGGCCGCCGATGCGTGCGCCGAAGCCGGGGCCGGAGGAGTCCTCCCCGAGCGGGTCGCCCTGGAACCTGCGGGCCAGTGCCATGATCCACGGCACGGTGAACGGCGCGAGCAGCAGGTCGTACAGGGCGGCGGTGAACAGCAGCTTGCCCAGGCCGACGTGCTGGGCCGCGGTGTCGCCCACGAGGGCGCCCACGGCCGCGTACAGCACCGTGGAGCCGATGGCGGCGCCCACCACGACCAGCATCGGCCTGGTGGCCGACCGCAGCTGGCCGCCGTCGGGCTTGACCAGGCCCGCGATGTAGCCGACGACGCACAGCACGAGGGCGTAGCGGCCCGCGGCGTGGTCGGCGGGCGGGGCGAGGTCGGCGAGCAGGCCGGCGCCGAAGCCGATGAGGCAGCCGGCCACGTGGCCGTACGTCAGCGCGAGGCCGAGGACGACGAGCAGCAGCAGGTCGGGGACGGCGCCGGGCAGGTGGAGGCGGGCCAGGACACACACCTGGACGACCATGCCGGCGACGACGAGGCCGGTGGCGAGCAGCGCGCGCTTCATCGGACCTCCTCCTGTCCGTAGAGCGAGGACTGAGAGGGGCTCACACTGGGCGTCGCCGTGACGGTGACCGTCGGGACCGGCTTCGGCCCGGCGGGCAGCACCGAGTCACGCGGGTCCTTGCGCGGGCCCTGGACGACGACGCCGACGATGTCGAGCTTGGTGAAGCCGACGAACGGGGTGACCTCGACCGTACGCGTGAGGCCGCCGCCCGCGGGGTCGACCTTGGCGACCGTGCCGACCGGCACGCCGGGGACGAAGGGCTTGTCTGCCTGCGAGCCGAAGGTGACCAGCCGGGAGCCCTTCTTCACGTGGGCCTTGCCGTTGAGGAGCTGCACCCGCATCGGCCGGTTGCCCTGGCCGGTGGCGAAGCCGAGCTCGGAGGACTTCTCCAGCCGGGTGCCGACCGTGAAGTCCGGGTCGCAGGCGAGCAGGACGGTCGAGGTGGAGGGGCCGACGGTGGTGACCCGGCCGACCAGTCCGTCACCGTTGACGACCGTCATGTCGCGCTGGATGCCGTCGTTGGCGCCGGAGTCGATGGTGACCGTCCAGGAGAAGCCCTGGGCGGCTCCTATCGCGATGACCTGCGCGCCCTTGACCCGGTACTGACCGGCTCCGGCGAGCTTGAGCAGCTTGTCGAGTTCGCGGGCCCGCTCGCGCGTGACGTCCTTGCTGCCGAGCTGCTGCTTCAGCTCGGCGTTCTCCCGCTCCAGTTCGCTGATGCGGCTGCTGCGGTCGCCGGAGTCGCGTACCGCGTCCACCGCGTTGTCCACCGGGTCGACCGCGGCCGCGACCCCGTCCTCGACGGGGCCGAAGACGGCGGCCGCGGCGGACCGGGTGCCGTCGAGCGGTGAGTCCTCACCGCCGCGGATGTCGACGGTGATCAGCGCGAAAGCGATCGCCACCAGCAGTACCAGCAGAAGCCGGCTCTCTCGTGTGTCCCTCACGGGGGCCAGTCCGTGCCTTCCTCGTCAGAGCGTGTGAGCCCGTGGGCCCGATGGGCCGTGCCGGGAGGTAGAACGATCCGGCGTACCGGCGGGACTTCACCCGTACGACGGATCGTGAGGACTCATCTGCGCGGCTGCGCGTCCAGGACCTGCTGCAGCGCCTCGAACTCCTCGACGCACTTGCCGGCCCCGAGGGCCACGCAGTCCAGCGGGGACTCGGCGATGTGGATCGGCATGCCGGTCTCGTGGCGCAGCCGTTCGTCCAGACCGCGCAGCATCGCACCGCCGCCGGCCAGGACGATGCCGCGGTCCATGATGTCGCCGGACAGCTCGGGCGGGCACTTGTCGAGGGTCGTCTTGACCGCGTCGACGATGGCGTTGACCGGCTCCTCGATCGCCTTGCGCACCTCTGCGGCGGAGATCACCACCGTCTTGGGCAGGCCGGAGACCAGGTCGCGGCCGCGGATCTCGGTGTGCTCCTCGTTCTCGGCCGCGAAGGCCGAGCCGATGGTGAGCTTGATCGATTCCGCGGTGCGCTCGCCCAGCAGGAGGCTGTACTCCTTCTTGATGTGCTGGATGATCGCGTTGTCCAGCTCGTCACCCGCCACCCGGATGGACTGCGCGGTGACGATGCCGCCGAGCGAGATGACGGCGACCTCGGTGGTGCCGCCGCCGATGTCGACGACCATGTTGCCGGTCGCCTCGTGGACCGGGAGCCCGGCGCCGATCGCGGCGGCCATGGGCTCCTCGATGATGTGCACCTGGCGCGCGCCGGCCTGGGTGGCGGCCTCGATGACGGCGCGGCGCTCGACTCCGGTGATGCCGGAGGGCACGCAGACCACGACGCGGGGGCGCGCCAGGTAGCGGCGCTTGTGGATCTTGAGGATGAAGTAGCGCAGCATGCGTTCGGTGATCTCGAAGTCCGCGATCACCCCGTCCTTGAGAGGACGGACCGCGACGATGTTGCCGGGGGTCCGGCCGATCATCTTCTTCGCTTCGGAGCCGACCGCCAGGATGCCGCCCGTATTGGTGTTGATGGCGACGACGGACGGCTCGTTGAGGACGATCCCGCGACCCCTGACGTACACCAGCGTGTTGGCGGTGCCGAGGTCGACAGCCATGTCACGGCCGATGAACGACATGTTGTTCGCCATGAGGATACGTCTGGCCTTCCCGAGCTGGAGCGATGTGGGGGTGAGCACGGCGGATGCGCTGCTGTGCGCTGAGCCGGAGGTGCGGAGATTCCATGGTAGTCGCGCCCGAACGGGCACGGGGTCAGGGTTCCGCCGCCATTGTCATCAGAACACACAGCTGTCCTCTGCAATGGTGACGCCGTGTCGGCGGAATTGGTTCCCCCGAAGTCCCGGCATATGCCTGCGGGCGGCCGGGAAATTTCCGGCCGCCCGTTGAGCTGATCGGGCGTCAGCAGTGAATTCAGGGCGAATCGTCGCGGAGGATCAGGCCAGGCCGGGGAAGAAGATCTTGATCTCGCGCTCGGCGGACTCCTCGGAGTCCGAGGCGTGGATCAG
This sequence comes from Streptomyces sp. NPDC059718, assembly GCF_042733315.1. NCBI lineage: Bacteria > Bacillati > Actinomycetota > Actinomycetes > Kitasatosporales > Streptomycetaceae > Streptomyces > Streptomyces sp. NPDC059718. The sequence goes on along the minus strand of NZ_JBHWGA010000003.1, from coordinate 154,919 downwards.
GTTCTCCCGGACGATCGTGCCGAAGTCGCCTCGGATCGAACCGGGGGCGGCGGCGATCGGGTCGGTCGGGCCGGCCAGCGCGCGCAGTCCCTCGATGACCCGCTCGCCCTCGACGACGAGGGCGACGGCCGGGCCGGAGGCCATGAACTCCACCAGCGGCTCGTAGAAGGGCCGGCCGACGTGCTCGGCGTAGTGCTGTTCGAGGATCGCGCGGTCGAGCGTGCGCAGTTCCAGCGCGGTGATGCTCCAGCCCGCCTTGCGCTCGATGCGGCCGAGGATCTCGCCGACCAGGCCGCGACGTACGGCGTCCGGCTTGAGAAGGACGAGGGTGCGCTGGGACACGGTGTGACTCCTATGTGCGGGGTGCGGGTACGACGACATTACCGGTGATCCCCACGACCCACGGCACCCCCTCGGCCCGGGGCACGACGCGTGCGATCAGGCCGGCTGCGCGGCCCGTGCCGCCTTGGCCTCGTCGACCTTCCGGCCGAAGTGGACGGCGGCCCACCACAGGGCGGCGAAGACCGCGCCGAGGAAGAACATCACCGGGACGGCGAAGCCGCTCACGATCAACCCGGCCTGCAGCAGCCAGCCGACGGCCAGCCCGCCGCGCCGCCCGAGCATGCCGCACAGCAGCACGCACAGGGCCATGGCGATGCCGCTGACCGTCCACACCGTGCCGGCCGTCAGCTCCGGCTGCTTCATCGCCACCAGACCGGCGAAGCCGATCACGAAGAACTCACCGATCAGGGTGCTCGCGCACAGGGTCCGCATCCGCTTGGCTTCGCTTCCCGCTCGTCACTTCCGGCCCAGCAGCAGCCGGGCCTCTCCCACGGTGATCACCGAACCGGTGATCAGCACCCCGGCGCCGGAGTACTCCCCCTGATCCTCGGCGAGCGTCACGGCCGCCTCGATCGCGTCGTCCAGCCGCGGCTCGACCTGCACACGCTCGTCGCCGAAGACCTCGACCGCGAGCGCGGCTAGCTCGTCCACGTCCATGGCGCGGTGGGTGGAGTTCTGGGTCACCACGACCTCGGCGAAGACCGGCTCGAAGGCCTCCAGCAGCCCCCGTACGTCCTTGTCGCCGCTCGGCCCGACCACGCCCACCAGATGGGTGAAACCGAAGGCCTCGCCCAGCGCGGCGGCCGCCGCCCGGGCCCCCGCCGGGTTGTGCGCCGCGTCCAGCACCACGGCGGGGCTGCGGCGCACGACCTCCAGCCGGCCCGGCGAGGTGACATTGGCGAAGGCGGTGCGGACGGTGTCGACGTCCAGGGTGCGGGCGTGCAGGGTGCCGATGCCGAAGAAGGCCTCCACCGCGGCGAGCGCCACCGCCGCGTTGTGGGCCTGGTGCTCACCGTGCAGCGGCAGGAAGACCTGCTCGTACTCCCCGCCCAGACCGCGCAGGGTCAGCATCTGCCCGCCGACGGCCACCTCGCGGTGCGTGACGCCGAACTCCATGCCCTCCCGGGCGACCGTCGCGTCCACCTCGACGGCCCGCTTCAGCAGCACCTGGGCCGCCTCCACGGGCTGCTGGGCCAGCACGGCGGTGGCGTCCTTCTTGACGATCCCGCTCTTCTCCACCGCGATCTCGCCGGCCGTCTCGCCCAGGCGGTCGGTGTGGTCCAGGTCGATCGGGGTCACGACGGCGACCGTGCCGTCCACCACGTTGGTCGCGTCCCAGCTGCCGCCCATGCCGACCTCGACGACGGCCACGTCCACCGGGGCGTCGGCGAAGGCGGCGTACGCCATGCCGGTCAGCACCTCGAAGAACGACATCCGGTACGGCTGCGAGGCGTCCACCATCTCCACGTACGGCTGGAGGTCACGGTACGTCTCGATGAAGCTCTCCGGCGCGATCGGACGGCCGTCGAGGCTGATCCGCTCGGTGACGGACTGCACGTGCGGGCTGGTGTAGCGGCCGGTGCGCAGGTCGAAGGCGAGCAGCAGCTGCTCGATCATGCGGGCGGTGCTGGTCTTGCCGTTGGTGCCGGTGATGTGGATCGAGGGGTAGGAGCGCTGCGGCTCGCCCAGGATGTCCATCAGGGCGGTCATCCGGTCCAGGGACGGCTCCAGCTTCGTCTCCGGCCAGCGGCCCGCCAGCTCCGCCTCGACCTCGCGGAGGGCCTTGTCGACCTCCGGGTCGGCGGGGCGGGCCGGGACGCCGTCGTCCTGCGGCACCGGTCCCCCGGCCCGGAGGGTACGGCTGCCCGCCTCGATCACCGCCAGGTCGGCCTCGCGGCCGGGGTCGATGTCGGCTTCGTCCTCGTCGCCGCCCAGACCCATCGCGGCCAGCGGGTCGGAAAGGGGCTCGTCGTTCTCGGGGCGCGGGTTGCTCACGACCACATTGTACGAAGCGGCCAGGTGGATCCGGGTTGTGGGGGGGGGGGGGGGCGGGGCCCCCCCCCCGGGGGGCGCCGGGGGGGTATTAAAAAAAACAACCCCCCCACAACCGGAATAAAAAAGGGTGGTGGGTTGTGGGGGTTT